>CAYMHE010000016.1:35987-38741 GCA_964390175.1 uncultured Paludibacter sp. | reverse complement strand
AAATTACTCAAAACTAAAATATATATGAAGCTACTATATCTGATTCTATTTATGGTGCTAACGGTTTTCAATGCATACGGACAAGAAGCCATAGTGTGGGAATTTCCGACCAAAGCAGGCGTTTATTCATCACCGGCAGCTGACGAGAACTGCATCTATATTGGCAGTAACGATTCTTGTCTGTATGCTTTAAGCAAAAAAGAGGGTCAGCTCAAATGGAAATTCAAAACCAACGGACAACTCAGGTCAAAGCCATTGATTTACAATGAGAGTGTCATTTTCAACAGTACTGATGGAAATGTTTATTCACTCCGTAAAGCCGATGCTCATTTACAGTGGACATTTCAAACCGACGGAGAAAAGAGTTACGACCTGTGGGACTACTATATTTCGTCTCCGGTTTATTCCGAAAATAAAATAGTGATTGGCAGCGGCGATGGAAACATTTACGCCATAGAACCTGACTCGGGAAAACTGATATGGAAATTCAAAACCAACGACATTGTGCATGCCACTCCATTGGTGCATGCCAACAAAGTGTATATCGGAAGTTATGATGGCGTTTTTTATGCGCTGAATGCTAAAACAGGACAACCTATCTGGCAATTCAAAACTGTGGGCAATGCTTATTTTCCCAAGGGTGAAATACAGAAAGGTGCTGCTATTTATCAGCATTCAATAATTTTCGGTTGCCGTGACTACAACATTTATGCCCTGGACATTGAAACAGGAAGAGGCCTTTGGAACATAGTAGAGAAAGGAAGCTGGGTGATTGCTACTCCTTTGGTATGCCAGGATGCCATTTATGTAGGGACATCGGATACGCATAGGTTTAATGCTTTAAGCGCTCAAACCGGAGATTTGAAATATTCAGTTCAGCTTAATATGCGGGTATATGCCGAGGCCGTTCCGTATAAAAACGATATAATCTTCGGTTGTTTCAATGGAAAATTATATAGAATGAATCCCGCGAACACGGAAATCCATCAAATTTTCCAAACCAAAGGAAGCAAGAGAAATTACGATACAGTATACGATAAAAACGATGCTTTTAAAGATGGCTTTAAGTTATATGGCAACGATATGGAAGCTTCCGAGAAAAAGATTCTTACACTCGGGGCTATTCTTTCGACACCTTTGATTGAGCATGGAATTGCTTACTTTGGAGATGCTAACGGAGTGATTTATGCGCTTCAACTAAAATAAAACTGTAAACGGAATACATCGATCGACTCCACTATTTGTATACTCATAACACTAAAAAGAAAACAGCACAACTCTTTACATAGAGCTGCGCTGTTTCATTAAAAAAATCTATGATTTATTTTGTACTTATCGACACATCTAATCTATTGCCCTGAGCGAAAAGCTGTTTGGCAAATTTTTGCAACGACTGTACCGAAAGCTGATCGACATATTGTTCGTAACCGGTATTAAAATCGGCTGCATATCTGAACTGATTGTCCAACACATTCAATACATATTCATTTCGTTTCAAATTTTCAGCATGTTGCTTGGCAGTAAATTCTTTTACTTTCTGAACATTGGCAGCGCTCGGACCTGTTTTTTGCAACTGATTTAATACTTCATCAATAGCAGCTACAAGTTCCACACGGCGTTCAGGATCAGTATCGAACATCAAATGAACAATGAAATTACCTTTAGGCGTACTTTTCATTTCAGAAACTACCTGCACACCATAAGTACCACCCAGTTTTTCGCGAATCACTTCATCGAATACAATGTCAAGGATTTGTTTCACTGCATCCAGTTGAATCTTGTTTTGCAAAGTTTACAACTTATTTGTTCTTAAAAAAATGCTTGTAAACTATTTTACACAGAAATCAATCATTTTCAGCAACACTATTAACAATTTTCACTTAATATGCTATGCAAAACGATATATTTTTGTAGTTTTGCACATAAGTATGCTTTTCGCGCGAAAAGCACCATAGTAAACACAAATATCTAATATGAACATCAAACACAAAACACTGCTGTTAGCGGCAATCTCTGTAGTTTTCTTAGGTTTAGGATTACAAAGTTGTTCCGTTGCGTCGAAGGGTAAAACGAATGTTGCTGCCCCGAGCGATACAACAAGAAGTATCGCAAATTATTTTATTCCAGCCACTACAAAAAAAATGACTCCGAACGAAAAAGGATTCATTATGCGTTGGTTGCTCTTGGAACCCATCAACAAACCCAATCGTGGTAATACTGTTTTTACCGACAGTTATTTACGAACTACATTTGCTACGGAGTTCTTTCCTAAGCAACTTACAGTACTTCCTAAAAACGGAGAAAAAGTAAAAGTAGGCGATCAGGAACTCACATGGCATGCATTGGAAAGCATTACCAACTACAATGTTAAGTTGTTCCGTTTTGCTTATGGATTAAGAAAACAACATTATGGTGTTATCTTTTGGGCTGTTACTGTAATCGATAGTCCTGTAGAAATGAAAAACGTGAGATTGGCTGCCGGATCAAATTCAGCTTCAATGTGGTGGTTGAACGGAAAAGAAGCGTTGCTTCTTTCGGGAGACAGACGTATGGTAGTAGATGATGGTGTTTCGCCTCGTCTTACACTTAACAAAGGTCGTAATATCCTTCGCGGAGTAGTTATCAATGGCCCGGGTATGAGCGATTTCTGCGTTCGCTTTTTGGATGAAAATGGTCAACCGATCAGGAATGTCACTGTTAGTTGCGAGTAATTAAGTTATCCTATAAAAATCTCAATTGGAAATTATTATGAAA
>CAYMHE010000016.1:1347-35887 GCA_964390175.1 uncultured Paludibacter sp. | reverse complement strand
AGTTGCGAGTAATTAAGTTATCCTATAAAAATCTCAATTGGAAATTATTATGAAATTAAGAAATAAAATATTGGGCGCTACAGCCCTGTTATCGTTGGCACTGGCTGGAACGATAACTGCACAAATTGGAAAACCGTTTATACATGACCCTTCAACTATTATGGAGTGTGATGGAAAATACTATACCTTCGGTACTGGTGGAGGTGGATTAATCTCAGAAGATGGATGGACATGGAATAGTGGTGCAGTAAGACCAGGTGGTGGTGCTGCTCCTGATGCAATCAAAATCGGCGATCGTTATCTCGTTGTTTATGGTTCTACCGGTGGCGGTTTAGGTGGCGGACACGATGGTAAAATAAATACCATGTGGAACAAAACTCTTGATCCTAAATCTCCTGATTTTAAATACACTGATCCTATTGTAGTGGCTTCGTCTGCCAATATGGAAGATTGTGATGCTATTGACCCGGGACTTTTGCTTGATCCTACTGATGGTCGTTTGTGGTGTTCTTATGGTACCTATTTTGGATTTATTCGCATCGTAGAGCTTGACCCTAAGACAGGTAAACGCGTAGAAGGAAATCAGGCTATCAATGTTGCAATCGACTGTGAAGCTACAGATCTGATTTACCGCAACGGCTGGTACTATTTATTAGGAACTCATGGAACTTGTTGCGACGGAGCCAACTCTACTTACAATATCGTAGTGGGTCGTTCAAGAAAAGTAACAGGTCCTTATCTGGATAATATGGGCAGAGATATGCTCGAAGGTGGCGGTAAAATGGTAGTGGCTGCCGGTGGCAGAGTTACAGGCCCGGGACACTTCGGACGTACTATTCTCGAAGATGGTGTTGAAAGAATGTCGTGCCATTACGAGGCTGATTTAGATCAGAGCGGACGTAGCGTTTTAGCTATTCGCCCATTGCTTTGGAAAAACGATTGGCCGGTAGCCGGTGATAATTTCAAGGAAGGTACTTATGAAATTGAATCGGAAAGAAGAGGATATGCGCTTGAGTTAACTGTGGATTTTGTTCGCATGGCTGGCGGTATGCGCGGATTTGGTAACCGTAACAATGATGAGCCAGTTAAGCCGGTTCCATCTCAGGAATTGTCAGATGTTATCAATACATGGCCAACGGGTGAAATAGGTGTAAGAATTGGAGATTATATGTTCCGTCCACATCAGAAATGGACAATCACAGCTGTTCCTAATGCAGGTGGATACCTTGGAGCTCCTTATTATAAAATCGTTATTGCCGGAACCGATAGAGCATTAGCTGCAACTGCAGATGCGGAACTGAAAACTGTTCCTGCTTTCACCGGAGCTCCTGAGCAATTGTGGAAAATTGAGCAATTGACTGATGGTACGTACAGAATTATGCCTAAGGTTGTTCCAAATTCTACCGAAAAATATGCTCTTATCTCTTCAGGTGATAGCACTCCTACGCTTGGTAAGTTTGATATGAACAGCGATAACTCCAAATGGAATTTTAAAGCTCATTAAAAAAATACATTTTAAGGGTAAAAGACGCAAGTAATTTAACTTGCGTCTTTTTTTTATCATTGTAGCAACGAAATCAGGAATATAGCCAGTATTCTTTATCTGATTCAAACAGAGCAATAAGCGATATTTCAACACCTGCTTTTATGCTATATTCTGCATCTACTTCAAACAACAAACATATCGGTATTGTTATATATTCCGGTGGAGGTCTTGTAAACAACTGACTGGACAAAGAAGGAACGGATATCGCGATGTGGTTATCGTCCAAAGGAATCAGCTGCATGGTTGTAAAATACAGAACAATACTAATAACCCAATTTACTAAAACAATGAAAGCAACAAAAATTTTTAACTCACTCTTCATAAGTATTATTATGTTATTATTAAGCGCTTGTGCCACAATACCCGATGGTGCTGTTGCCGTTACAGCTTTTGACAAGACAAAATATCTCGGAAAATGGTACGAAATTGCCAGATTAGACTTTAAATATGAAAGGGATTTGGATAACACAACAGCCGAATACTCTTTGAACGAAAATGGCACTATAAAAGTTAACAATCAGGGATATAATACAAAAAAAGGAAAATGGAACCAGGCAATTGGCAAAGCAAAATTTGTTGGAGATGAAAACATTGCCATGCTCAAAGTGTCCTTTTTTGGTCCGTTTTATTCAGGCTACAATGTAATTGCCATCGACGATACCTATAAATATGTGCTGATAGCAGGAGAAAGTCTTAAATACCTGTGGATACTATCCCGCGAGACAACAATACCGGCTGAGGTGAAAAATAAGTATTTAAAAATTGCCGAAGAAGTTGGATATAATACAGACAACCTGATATGGGTGAAGCACGACAAACATAAATAAAAAAACCATAAAGTATTGACAAGACACCTGATTATAACTTTTATTCATTCTACCCCAATCGTCTTTGTATATGGCCGAATTAAAAACAAAACAAACGAATGCCGATGTCATTGAGTTTATCAACTCATTCGTAACATCGGAACAAAAGCGCAATGACAGTTTCGAACTTTTGAAACTAATGCAGGATTTCACGGGCTACGAACCTAAAATGTGGGGTGCGTCCATGATCGGGTTTGGTAGCTATCATTACAAATCGGAAAGAAGCAGTCAGCAGGGCGATTGGCTACTTGTTGGTTTCTCTCCACGAAAAGCAGCCATTTCGCTTTATGTTTATACGGGAAATGCTGAACACGAATATCTGCTACGCGATTTAGGTAAATTTAAAATGGGAAAAGCTTGTATTTACATTCATAAACTTTCCGACATCAATCAGGATACGCTGCGCAATCTTATGAGAGCAACAATTGATTTTCTTGAAAACAAATATGGAAAACAATAAAGTAACTGTTGCAACGCAGGAAGAACTAAAAAATAGTGAACAGCTAAAAAATTTCGATATCAAAAAAATAACCCTCAAAACAATCAAAAAATGGCAACAACGAATATCTATTTAAATTTTAATGGTAACTGCGAAGAAGCATTCAGCTTTTACAAATCTGTATTCGGTACTGAGTTTTCATACATCGGTCGATTTGGCGAAATGCCCGAAGATGAACTTAATAAAGTAAACGACGCGGATAAAAATAAAATAATGCATGTCGGTTTACCGATAGGAACTTCGACATTAATGGGTAGCGACATCGGTAGCGAGTGGGCTTCTTCCTTTGTACAGGGAAATAACTTTTCTGTTTCAATCACAGCCGACAGCAAAAATGAAGCAGATCAGCTTTTTAATGCATTAGCCGAGGGAGGACTAGTTACAATGCCACTCGAAAACACATTCTGGGGCGATTATTTCGGAATGCTGACAGATAAGTTTGGCATAAACTGGATGATTAGTTATAATGAAGCAGCCTAACTGCAACATTGAAACTACAATCGGGAAGTTATAATTCACCGAAGACTAAAAAAAGGAATTAACCCACATTAATTCCTTTTTTTAGTTCAAAACTGTTCTGATGATTTATTTTTTCAGAAAATAGATAAAGAACAGAGTATCATTCTCCTTTTTAATCCAATGGATAAAGTCAAGACCAGTCGCTTTATCGATGAGCGGAACAGGAAGAAACGGAGCGATAAGCAGATAGATTTGATTAGCCTTAAGTTTTTTCAAATCCTCCATAACCTGTGCCACCGGGTGCTCTCCGTTGGCCAACATCTCTCTCACATCAAAACTAAGGATTACATTACTCGTATCGAACCAGTCGGGTTGTTTATAATTGTACTGATGCTCTTCGAACTGAATATCCACTTCATTCTGACCTATTTTCTCGCGCAAATAATTCACAAGGTCTCCTACACTCACATTACCTATCAATGCAGCTTGTTGCAAAGTTGCCACCTTCCCCACTGTGCGACGCAAGAGTGGATTTTTAAGCTTTTCGAAAGCAGGAACATAGCTTATAAGTACATCCTCTAATACAGGATAGGCCTCAATAATGTCCAGGACTTTAGTTTTGGGAGTAATAATTAATTCTTCTTTTTTCATTAGAGAGTAATTTATAAGTTCATTTTACTTGTACGAAAGAATTCTCTGATCGCCTTCTAATTCGCGATAAGGAGTAACGTTATGCGACACTTCAAGCGTTCCAAGATATTCTCCTTTATCGTTTCGTAAGGCAAAATACTCTATATGAATCATTTTAGGACCCATATTGATCCAAAACGGTGCGCGACTCTGACGTCCGCTTTTGAAATCGTCGATTATTTTATCTACAATATGAGCACTTGCAGGAGGATGACAGTGACGCACATCGCGATTAAGTATAGCCCTGTTGCGCTGGAAAATACGTTCGGCACTTTGCGAGAAATACTTAACCTTATCATCTTTGTCAACAAAAGTAATATCCACCGGCAAAGTATTCAAAATGGCCATAATTTCCTCCGCCGAGAAACTTCCGCTTGGCAATTGAACATGACTTCCGCTCTTCTGAGAAGCGTTAATCGATTGTTTTTCGGCCCATTCTGGTTTCCAATCTACCTGTGGATCGTACAGACAATAACCAATTTCGAGCGACTGTTTACTTATTTCGTACCAGTCGGCTTCGGTCAGCACGTCCAACGACATCGGGAAAAGAATTTCTTCTTCTTTGGTTATCATTTCTTTTGCAGCAGTGGCGGCTATTGTGAGCACAATCTCAGCAACTGCACCAAATTCCTCATTCGTCATCTCAGTAGTTTGCAGCACTTCAATGCTTCCTTTTATCAAATCGCGTATTTCGTCGTGTTTACCCCACATCACTTTGGGCGGTCCTGTAATTCCGGCTTTTTCGAGGTAAGGAAACAGCAGGTACTCTTTGCGCTGATAATGTTTATCCACATCGAAAAGCGTATTGAAAAGGCCTCTCAGTTTAGTTATTTTATCGCTGATATCTGCTTCTGTTTCACGATTTATTTCTGAAATCAACGCAAAAATCGCATTTGAAAGTTTTCTTATCTCCTCATTTTCTTTTCTAAAAACATCTACCGGATGACCTTCTACTACCGGTTTCAATGCCGAGAGATCGACACGACCTTCGAGTACTGCCGAATGTGCATCACATAAATCAAGTATCTCCTCTTCGGGCAATCCTTCTGCTATCAGTTCTTGCTCTACCTCTACCACTTCGCCATAAGGAATTTGACTTAACGAAAGTAGTAACTCGTTCCGAACCGCCTCTTCGGATCCGCCATGATGAATTTTCAGCAATAGTGTTTTTAGTTTTTCCTTTCTAATACTGGAATTATTGATTAGTTCACTCATTTTTTCGTTGAATAAAATTGTTGTTTTACAAATTGTTGGGAGAAGATAATGCGATCATTTCTTACATTTAAGTTATGCTTCTTTTTTTCGAAATAAAGCTATTGGCAGTATTTCTATTTTGCGAGATACAAAGCCTTGGGATATAATATATTATTTTCGAGATGAACATGAATATGTAAGTCATCCTCAAATTGCTCCAGCAGTTTGTAGGCCACCTGATAAGTATTACAGCCATCAGCGGGCACACTATAATTATCGCTCAACACATTGATCTTATCCATCGCTCCTCCCGCAAATTCATGTTCACCGGTCATTCTTGAAATTTCAGAAATTACAGTAGCTTTGGCTTC
Organism: uncultured Paludibacter sp.; assembly: GCA_964390175.1. GTDB lineage: Bacteria > Bacteroidota > Bacteroidia > Bacteroidales > Paludibacteraceae > Paludibacter. Next base: position 30,262 of record CAYMHE010000016.1, on the reverse strand, counting down.
TGCTGAATCGCTCCTCAACAGCTCTTTGATGGCAGGAAACAACACTTCTTCTTCATTTCGGAGATGCTGTAACAATTCATCATTGATTTGCGAAAACAAACCGGCAATTTCGACCAGCTCAGGGTGGTGCGCACCATGAACCTGTTCAATTTTTTGAGTATATGCCAGCAGCTGTGGCAACAGTTTCCGAACCGTTTTGTGATGCGTATTCACAATATAGTCCGACAAAAAGTCAAGGCTCCACTCATTAAAATTGTGCAGGGCATTCACCGTTGTGTTTTCAAGTTTAGCCAACTCGGCTTCGAGCTCGGCAGCATCAATATTTTTTTCATTACAAGCCTGCTCGAGGCTTTGGTTTCCTCCGCAGCAAAAATCAATGCCTGCGTTTTTGAAAATCTCTGCGGCTCTGAAATCATTTGTTACGATTTCGCCAATTTTTACATTTCTGTATTTTTCCATTTTTATATCGTTTTATTCATTTAAATAGATAGCACTCAATTCATCAACGCGTTTCAGATATTTATCAAAATATTCGTTTTCTACAGTTGACGAATTTGTTGTTTCAAACTGTTTAGTCATTGCCAACACTACGTTGGATGGTAAAATTCGCTGAGCCATTGGGTACAGAATATTGTTCTCTTTGGCTATATGATTTGTTAGTAATGCACAATAATTCAGAAGATTGAGTTTTAGTTCTTCAAAGGCCCTGTCATCTCCAAGTTTTAATTTACCTACAGCATCAAGAGCTTGCTTTATAAAAACCCTGCCTTTATCATGTTCGGATAACATCACGGCTATGGGACCACTTTCGGTGGACATGCCGTGTTTTTCCATTTCCATAAAAAGCACATCCTCTTCTTTGAGATGATGATATTTATCAGCGAAATTGATAATGAAGTCGATAATTTGGTCCACATGATCGATTTTTACAGTTTTTACATCGGTTGTATTCAGAATTGTTTGCGTTATTTTAATCATTTTCAGAATACTATCGTGCTCCTTTACCAGCATTGCAATGGCTTCCATATTTTTTTATTTTTTGTTCATTATAAATTAAAAATATACTACAACGTTATAGTATTTATAGTAAAAAAAAATCAATACCTCAATATCTTATCAAAATCCATGTCTGACAGATTTGTTTCGCGAAAAACCTTGTTCAATTGCAACCTAACGTTCTGCCATGTATCGTGCATTGCGCAAGGAGTAATATCAGAACAATGTTCAAATCCAAGCACACAACCATTCAGCTTTCCCATCCCTTCTACCGAATCAATCACATCGAACAGAAATATTTCGTTGGTGCTTTTCATAAAAGTATAACCACCGTCGCGCCCCTGAACGCTCTTAATAAATCCTGCTTTCGACAAATCGGTCATCAAACGGCGCAGGTATTTATCCGAAACGCCCAATTCCTTCACAAGCTGGCTAGCTGTATATAACTGATTTGGCTCTTTCGCCATATAAATCAATATCCGTAATGCGTATTCAGATGTTTTTGATAATTTCATTATATACTACCTGCTTGTATTATTTTATGCAAAGGAATAACTTTTTATTTAAACTACAAAATAATTATTCAACTTTTTATCAAAAAATACAAATTGGGGAAACAAATGAATTGTATGAACGAACTTTAAAAGTCAAACAAAACAGCAAGTATAAAAAACAGGAACCTACAAAAAAGCCCTGATTTGTCCATGACTGTAAATTTTGTTTCTAAATATTTATCCACTCAAAACAAAGGCAATAAACACTTCAATTTATGGCCATACATTATGTGAAAATCAATAAGTAAATTGATTAAAAAACTTACAATTATTAAAAATAAAAAACAGGAAAATGTCAATCAGAAAATATTCGTTTTAACACATTATTATTTGCCTGATTACTAATTTAATTCAATTTTTTTCAGTTATCTTGCGAAAGAATTCACTTTAAATATTTTCTCACAGAAACAATATTAAAAAAGAATATGGAAAAAATCACAACCAACGAAGTCATAGATTGGGGAAAGCAATTTCTGGATAAATCGGAAAAAGAAATCACTGCCGCCGAACTCAAAGAACAAAAAAAGTATGCCATTCTGATTCAAAACCCCGGCGATAAAGTGCTGCTTTCGAAACTGCTGGACGAATCTTCACAAATCAGGGACAATAAAAAGTTAGCCCTGCGCATGAAGGTATTGATTGAACGCTATGGAGTTCCGCAATTTTTCAGTTCGTCAGATGCCTATTTATTAAAACTATTCACAACTTTTGGTTATTGGTTCGATTTTATTGCTGTTCCGGTTTTTAAAAAACGACTTCGCTCCGATACTTCCAATGTCATTATCAACGAAAAGGCATCATTTCTGAACAAACATCTCAATGCTCGTCGCGAACAACAGATTGGTCAGAATGTAAACCTGCTCGGCGAAGTAGTGCTCGGCGACGGCGAAGCCAATCATCGCTACGAACATTACCTTGAAGCACTCAAGGATCCACGCATCAATTATATTTCGATAAAAATATCGGGGATTTATGCTCAAATCAATGCCCTCAATTACGAACAAAACAAAATTGACCTGTGCGAGCGTCTTGCCCGCATCTATCAACAGGCCATCGACTTTCCTTACACCGACGAAAAAGGCAATAAAAGCGCAAAATTTGTGAATCTCGATATGGAGGAATACAAAGATACCGAACTAACACTCGATGTATTCAAGACAGTCCTCTCCTATCCGCAGTTCAAAGATTATTCGGCTGGAATAGTGATTCAGGCTTATCTGCCCGATGCCTGGAGTTTTCAGACCGAACTGATTGAATTTGCCACCGAACGTTGTGCTGCCGAAGGCGCACCGCTCAAAATGCGTTTAGTTAAAGGTGCCAACCTGCAAATGGAGTCCATTGTATCATCGCTTAAGGGTTGGGAAGTTCCTGTTTTCGGAACAAAAGTAGAAGTTGATGCCAATTACCTGCACATACTGGACAGGGCTTTATTGCCCGAAAATGCGAAAGCCCTGCACGTAGGTGTAGCTTCGCATAACTTTTTCAGCATAGGATATGCTTATCTGCTGGCTCAGAAAAACGGTGTTGAAGAATTTGTAACCTTCGAAATGCTCGAAGGAATGGCCAATCACCTGCCACGCGTCATGCGTCAGCTTGGAAAACAGATTATTCTTTACACTCCGGTAGTGAAAGACGAACATTTTCTGAATGCCATTTCCTATTTGGTACGCCGACTCGATGAAAATACGGGCGTCGACAATTTCCTGAGTTATTCGTTCAACCTGAAAGTGGACAGCACACAATGGGATTTTCTGCAACAACAGTTTATCGAAGCTTATTCGCTGAAAGAAAAACTTGACAAAACGCCTCGCCGTAAACAAAACAGACTTTCTGGCGTAAAATCACAAGGTCCTGCGTCTTTACATAGGTTTCAAAATGAGCCAGATACTAATTTCGACCTGCGCCCGAACCGCTTGTGGGCCGACAGTATTCGAAAAGAATGGATGAAATCTGCGACAGATGTACCTTATGTAATTCCTGTTCAGATAGGCGATAAGGAAGTGATCACCGAAAAACAATATTCATATCTCGATCGGAGTCAGGAAGAAGAAATTTGTGTTTGCAAAACAAGCCTCTCAAATATCGATCAGGTGAAAGAAATCATTGCCGTTGCCGAAAAAGATAGTTCGAACTGGAGAAAAACGGACCTCAGTCAACGTAAAATCCTACTTGACAAAACAGCTGACCTGCTTTGCGAAAAAAGAGGTCATCTGATCGGTTGCATGTCGGCTATTACAGGAAAGACCTTTGCCGAAGGCGATGTTGAAGTGTCGGAAGCAGTTGATTTTTGCCGTTATTATCCGATAAGCATGGAATCCTTTGATCAATTGAAAACAATCACTATCACTCCAAAAGGGATTGTGCTTGTAATTCCACCCTGGAATTTTCCGTTGGCAATTCCGGTAGGCGGTGTAGCCGCAGCCTTAACAGGCGGAAACACCGTTATTCTGAAACCTGCTACTGTGGCCATGCCTGTAGCATGGGAATTTGCTCAATGCTTCTGGGAAGCCGGTGTGCCGAAGGATGCTTTGCAGGTAGTTTGTACCGATGGTCGCCAACCGTTAAATTATCTCACTGCTCATCCAGCTATCAAGCATACAATCCTGACCGGAGGCACCGATACGGCCTTCCGTTTGCTCGAAAACAATCCAACCTGTCCGTTGTCGGCCGAAACAGGAGGTAAAAATGCCATAATAGTGAGTGCAGCCGCCGATCGCGACCACGCTATTCAGAACATTGTTACTTCGGCATTCAGCAATGCTGGTCAGAAATGTTCGGCTTGTTCGTTACTAATTCTGGAAAAAGAAGTTTATAACGATCCTGACTTTAAAACCAAACTTACAGATGCCGTCACCAGTTTGCATACAGGAAGCGTTTGGAATGGAGGTAATTATGTAGGACCAATGATTACCAACACAAACGATAAACTGCTGCATGCCATCGATCATCTGGAAGAAGGCGAATGGTGGTTGGTAAAACCGGAATTTGTTGACAAAAAGCGTTTTATGCTTAAACCCTGTGTAAAATGGGGTGTCCGGCCGGGCAGTTACACTTTCACCAACGAATTGTTTGCTCCACTGCTTTCGGTAGTTTGTGCCGATAACTTCGACCATGCTATTGCGCTGGCCAACAGTTCAGAATACGGACTTACCGCCGGACTTCAAAGTCTTGACGAAAGCGAACAAGAACGTTGGAAAAACAGTATCGAAGCCGGCAATCTCTATATCAATCGAGGCATTACCGGCGCCATTGTGAGCCGTCAACCATTTGGCGGAATGAAGCGTTCGGCATTCGGCGGTGGTATTAAAGCAGGAGGGCCCAATTATGTTACCTGCTTTGTAAACATCACGGATAATGATATAGATAATGGTTCGAACCAGATAGGCGAATTCAAAACTTATGCTGGTGCTTTTCGAAACAAAGATAAAAAAAGTTACGAAAGCTCCACGTCAAGTTATCAGAGAAATTTCGAAGAAGAATTTTCGGTGAAACGCGACATTTATCATTTAATGGGCGAACAGAATATTTTCCGTTATTTGCCTTTGAAAAATATCTTATTCCGCGTTCAGCCACAGGACGAACTCTCTGATATCATAAAGATAATGACGGCGGCCAATATCGTAAATACAAATCTTGTTATCAGCATCGACAATGCTAACCACCATCTGGCGGCTTTACGAACCTTTCTCAAACCTGAGCAAATACAACTACACACCGAAACCGAGTTTATAGATTCGATGCACAAATATGAACGTATACGCACTTGCTCAGCTGATCTTTCGATGGAAATTTATAAAAAAGCGGCCGAACTGGGCAAATATATTGCTATGCAAAGACCACTCAATGAAGGAAGGCTGGAATTGTTGCATTATGTAAAGGAACAAAGCATTGCTTTCGAGTATCACCGCTACGGAAGCATCACCGAAACGCCTGAATAAAGCAATCCCTTTTATATCGCTCCGTGAATTCGCAATTGTCATTGATGAATTCACGGAGTGTTCTTTTTACCCGTATTGAGCATTTCACAATAAACAAAGCATTTTTTGATGTATATTTGCATGTTGATCATTGATTTGTTCAATGAAATCAACTTCATACTATACCCTAGAGTTAAACGGTTTTTTGAGAGTAAAAGATATGGCCAAAACAAAAATATCGAACACACGAACAGTGAATTACCCTGAATCATCAAAAAATGTTCGGGCAAGGACAGCATTTGCAAAGCAGGAACTGTCGTGTCTTCGAAGTGTGTTTGAGCGTACGTTTGGAGAACAGGAAGGTTTCAATGAGGCAATTGCGTTGGCACAAAAAGATGCAATTACTGAAAACGGTACAGTTTTTAGTCTTGACTACTCAAAACTTACCATTTCGATGGGCGCATTAGTGCCAATTACAGGTATTGAAATGAAAATAATAAACGCAAACAGCGTTAGGATGAGCTGGAACACTGATCTGTTACACGGCGCTTCGCCCAACGACATGATAAGCTGGGTGTTTCTGTTCCCTGATACAAAAACCGTTATTCATCGCCAGAATTGCATATCGCGCGATGCCGGAAGCATAAATCTGGAACTTCCATTCAAAAAAACAAATCACTCACTTCATTGCTGGGCTTATCTGTCGTTGCACAATACCTATTTATTTTCACCGGCAAGTTATTTACAAATCACGGATTTGCAATCGAAATTAACAGACAAAAAGTAGTACTTCCTAACTGCAAAACGCGCTGAATAATTCTTGTAGCATTCCCCATTTTACTTTTAAACTTTATTTGTTTTACCAAACCATAATAAAAGTTCGAAAACTTGTACATTTCAAAATGTTTATAGAAATTTGCATTCATAAAAAAAAATTGCATCATGAATGATTTACTTCAACGTTTGTTAGTATCTATCTTTATAATTATCTCACTTACAGCCTGTAACAAAAAGGCAGGTGATAATAATCCGAACAATGACTCCAGCAGATATCATTTCAACGATACACTTGCACTTCAGCTTGAGAATCCCAAAATAACAGAATACCGTGCTTTTGTACAACAGCTCGACAGCTCCGATGTAGCATCGGCAACAAAAGCAGTGGAGCAGTTTAAAACTACATTCACTAATCAAAGTCAGGGACTTTGCGATACAGCATTCGTTATTTACCAGCATTTAATGGATACTATAGAACTGATTCTGAACGAAAAACTTCACAACGACACCACCGATTACTCCGTTATATTCTCCGGTGAACCCATACCGAAAAAAATTAAAAACTACCTGACTTTGCTTCAGCAAAACGGTTTTAAGTTTTCGTCCGCCGACGGAATGATTTATATTGAACAATATCGTCCGTTTGCCTTTCAGCATCTGTCGTTTCTGCTTTCGGAACCAATGAAAAGCTATCTGAATGAGATAAGCATGGAAAGCGCCGAAGGATTTGCTATGGATCAGTCCATTATAATTTCGCCACAACAACTTGTAAACAGGATTTTGTGGTATGAGAATTTTACAAAAAACAATCCTGCTTTTGTACTTCTCGACAATTGCAACAGCTATAAAAAAGCCTATCTTAGTTATCTGATAGGCGGTTACGGAAAAACAAATCTGTACAGCAATGTTGACAATAAAGAACTTTCGCCTTACTTCACTGAGGCTTACGAATACCTGCTGAAAAACTATCAGGAATCGGAAACAGCCACCCTGGCTCTGCCCTACTACGATGCCCTGAAACAAAAACAAACCGCTACCGCCCAGGATTTAAAGAAAAAAATGGTGATCAAAGGACTGATTTATAATCTGGAATAATACAGAACTCAACAATAACGCTTAAAATCATTAAAATACTGAATATGAAAAAAATCAACTTTATTCTGGCACTAATTATTATCAATATCAGTGCATTTGCCCAACAAGCTTTGTGGGGACAACAAAACATGATTTCGCCCGAAATTCATGAAAACAACACAGTTACTTTCAGACTGAGAGCACCAAAGGCAGTGAAAGTTGAAGTAACGGGCGACTTTCTTCCAGTCGAAAAAAACGGAGAAACAGGCAAAACCCCGTTGACCGTAAACAAAGATGGAATTTGGGAATTCACTACCGAAAAACCACTTGCATCCGAACTATACAGTTATTCATTCATAGTGGATGGACTGAAAATTAACGATCCTTCCAATGTATATATGATTCGCGATGTAGCATCGGTTACAAATGTTTTTATCATCGATGGCGAAAAAGGAAAGCTCTATAGTGTAAATAATGTGCCACATGGCTCGGTGACCCGCTGCTGGTACAACAGCCCGACGCTAAACATGAAAAGGAGACTAACCATATACACTCCAGCCGGATACGAGACAGGAAATAAAAAATATCCTGTTTTGTATTTACTGCACGGCATGGGCGGCGACGAAGAAGCATGGATAGCGCTCGGACGTACAGCTCAGATTCTCGATAACCTTATCGCTCAGGGCAAAGCAAAACCAATGATAGTAGTTATGCCTAATGGCAACGTAGATCACGAAGCCGCTCCGGGCGAATCATCGTTGGGAATGATAAAGCCCACCATGCAATTGCCTAAAACTATGGAAGGAAGTATGGAAGAAAGCTTCCCTGATATTGTGAACTTTGTTGACAGAAACTACCGTACCGTGAAAGCAAAATCCGGACGGGCAATTGCCGGACTTTCGATGGGAGGATTCCATTCACTTCATATTTCGAAACAATACCCCGATATGTTTAACTATATAGGCTTGTTTTCGGCAGCCATCATGCCAAACGAAAAAGTAAAATCCCCCATTTACGACAACATGGAGGCCAAATTAAAAACACAATTCAGCAAAAATCCCGCATTGTACTGGATTGCTATTGGTAATACCGACTTTCTTTACAAAGCCAATGCTGATTATCGGAAATTACTCGACGAAAAAGGATATAAATATACTTATTTTGAATCGGAGGAAGGTCACATCTGGAAAAACTGGAGAATTTACCTGACTGCTTTTTCTCAAATGATATTTAAATAAAATTGAAAAATCGCGATTTACACAAAAAGTATTGAATTTTATAGCACACATACCATACCTATAAGTACTTTATTTTAAAATAATACACATCAATCACAAAAACTGATATTTGTGATTGATGTGTTTTAATATTTAAAAATGAAGTGCCGATTGTATAGCACTGTTAACATGCCAAATAGATAGTTTTCTCACAAATTCTATACTTTAAGTTAAATCATTACTTTGGCAGATAAATAAAAGAAAAGGCTCTCTTCTCTCTTATTATTCAACGTATAAAAACATTTATTTATCGATAAATAATAAATATTTATCGAAATGTATTTTGTATTCATATAATTTGACCTATCTTTGCCCACCGAAAAAAACGTTCATAAAATTTCAATAACATTACTAAAGATGAAAAATTATTTATTGGTATTTCTTTTAATGCTGCCCTTCTTTGTGGTTGCCGAAAATGCTTCAACAAAATTTCAGGTAAGTGGACAAGCCATAGACTCTGTAACGCAGGAAACTATGCCTTATGCAACTTGTTCGATTGTACAGGCACACAATCAACAACAAATTGTAACTCGTTTTGCCAGCGATATAGATGGTAAATTCGTTGGCGAAATAAAAACGCCGGGAAATTATGTTTTAATTGTTTCATTTATAGGAAAACAGGCAGCACAGCGGAGTTTTACAATCGACACAAAAAACAATCATGTTCAGTTAGGAAAAGTTGGACTCTCCTCCAGCAAACAAGCATTAAAAGAATTAAATGTTGTAGCCATGCGGCCGCTTATAAAAGCAGATGTAGATAAAATAAGCTACGACACCGAACAGGATCCGGAATCAAAATCGTCAACCGTACTCGATATATTACGCAAAGTGCCGATGATTACAGTGGATGGGCAGGATAACATTCAGTTGAAAGGCTCCTCGAGTTTTAAGTTTTTTCTGAACGGAAAACCGACAAACATGTTCAACAACAATCCCGGATTGATTCTGAAAAGTATGCCTGCTAACATGGTGAAAAACATAGAAGTGATTACTCAACCCGGAGCAAAATATGACGCTGAAGGCGTGGGTGGCATCATCAACATTGTTACATTTCAACAAACTTCGACTCAGGGATATTCGGCCACTATCAGCACTCAGGCTTCATCGCTGGGTACCTTCGGAGGCGGTGTCAACCTTTCGTTACAAAAAGGCAAATTCAGCTTTTCGGGCAATTACAATTATAATTACAACAAACAATATCCAATAGTAACCTCTACCGACCGACACTCCTTTATTCCAGGAGCTCCATATGCATTTGGGACACAAGTGGCAACAGTAGAAAGCACAACCCCAATGCAATTCGGAAGCGGACAGCTGAGTTATGAATTGGACACCATGAATCTGTTTACTTTTTCGTTCAACCGCAGATTTGGCCGGCCCGAAAGTAACACAACAGCCTACACCGACAACTATGATGCTGATATGAAAAAACTTTTTGCCTATACACAAGAGAGTACACAAACTCAAAGTTGGGGTTCGACCGATTTTGGAGTCGACTATCAACACTCGTTCAAAAAGAAAGGCGAAATATTAACCCTGTCATACAAACTGAGCAACACTCCCAATAATAGTAATTATGTGGCTGACAACATAATTAATTCGTTGTACATTACTCTGCCTCAGTCAGGTCTTGCACGATGGAGCAAGAGTGATAATATCGCTTCGTCTAACGAACATACTTTCCAGGCCGACTATTCAAAACCTTTGAAAAAAGGTCATACGCTCGAAATAGGTGCAAAATATATTAATCGTCTCAACAACAGCAAAACAGACGAATCGCATAAATATTTTAATTTCTCGCAGGCTTTTCCTTACACTCCGTACATCGAAATGGATAGTATTTCAAATTTCGACAATGATCAGGACATCCTGGGAACTTATGCAAGCTATACAGCCAACGCAGGGAAATGGGGAATAAAAGGAGGATTGCGCTACGAATACACATGGCTTTTGGCTGAATTCAATGATGTAAACCAAAATTTCTCGACCGATTACGGCGCATTGGTTCCTTCGGCAATCATTAGCTATCGGCTTTCGGATATGAAAAGCCTGAAACTTGGATACAACAAACGCATTCAACGTCCAAGCATTGGCTATTTAAATCCTTATGTCGATCGTCGCGACCCGAATTATATCAGTTACGGAAATCCAAATCTTGATCCCGAAAACAGTCACAACGTAACCTTTGGTTACAGCAGCTTTACTCCTAAATATAACATAAGCGCCGAACTTGCTTACACTTTTGTGAACAATGGCATCGAGCAATACTCATTTATTCAGAATGGAAGTGTTGTACAGGAAATTACCTACGGAAACATAGGTCACAACCAAATGCTGGGAATTAACATCTTTGGAAGCTACCGTGGATTAAAATGGCTCAACCTGTATGTAAACGGCAATCTGAACTATGTTAACATGGAAAGTAAAGCCTACAATTTATCGAATGATGGTTTCACAGGCCGTATCTTCATGGGAGGTACCGTTACATTGCCTAAAGAATTCAGAATCACAACTGGTGGTGGTGGTAACCTTCCACAAGTAAACCTGCAGGGAAGTCAGTCTGCATTTTACTTCAGCTATATGGCGCTGTCAAAAGACTTCCTGAAAAAACGCTTAAACGTATCGTTAAGTGGAATATATCTGCCAAAATCGCACATAATTATCACTACCAAAGGAATAAACAGTGTAACAGGCGCTACAACATTCGACCAACGTACCGATGTACATCTTACAAAGTCGACTGAACTCCGACTTAACTTATCCTACAGAATCGGGAATATGAATACTAAAGTAAAGAAAACAATGGCTACAATATCCAATGATGACCAAAAAGTTAAGGAAAACAGCAACATGGGAGAATCTCCAATGTAATTAGAAATTACTTTTCGGAAAATACATATAATAATGCAAAAGAGCTGACTGAATATAAATTCGGTCAGCTCTTTTGTTTTCTATTGATCATGAGCTATCAGGATAATTTTTGGTTCAGCAACTTTAGCTGCACTCTTTTTCGGGCTAAATCAACTTCGATGACCTGCACTTTCACATACTGATGAAGTGATAGTACTTCTGCTGGATTGGAAATAAATTTATCGGACATATTGGAAATATGTATAAGTCCGTTTTCCTTGATGCCCACATCTACAAAAGCTCCAAAATTAGTGATATTGGTAACGATTCCCGGCAATTCCATTCCTTGCCTTATGTCATTTATCGTTTTTACGCTGGCATCAAACTCGAACATCTTCACATCCTCACGTGGATCTCGACCAGGTTTTTCAAGTTCAAGTAAAATATCATTTAAGGTATGCAACCCCACTGTATCACTTACATATTTTTGCTTGTCAATGGTTTGTATCAATGCTTTATTGCGTATCAAATCAGTCACCTTAGTGTTGATATCCTTTGCAATCGTTTCAACAAGTTTGTAACTTTCGGGGTGCACTGCCGAATTGTCGAGCGGATTTTCGGCATTTGGGATGCGCAAAAATCCTGCACACTGTTCAAATGTTTTGACACCCATTTTAGGCACTTTCATCAATTGCTTACGGTTCGAAAAAGCGCCGTTAACGGCCCTGTAATCCACAATATTCTGAGCGAGTTGCGGGCCCAACCCGGAAATATAAGTAAGCAAATGCTTGCTGGCTGTATTAAGGTTCACTCCTACCCTGTTCACTGCATTTTCTACAGTCTGATCAAGCGATTTTTTTAGTTGCGTTTGATCTACATCATGCTGATACTGACCAACACCAATAGACTTTGGATCAATTTTTACAAGCTCAGCCAACGGATCCATCAATCTTCGTCCAATCGACACAGCTCCACGCACAGTCACATCATAATCCGGAAATTCTTCCCGGGCAATTTTGGAAGCCGAGTAAATAGAGGCTCCGTTTTCGCTCACTACAAACACTTTTACTTCGTGATCGTATCGAATATTTTGTATAAAATGTTCCGTTTCGCGACTTGCTGTTCCATTGCCTATGGCAATGGCCTGTATGTCATAAGCTTCCACAAGTTTCTGAATCTTACGCATGGCTTGCATTTGTTCGTTTTGTGGTGGATGCGGATAAATCGTTTCGTTGTGGACAAGATTTCCCTGAGCGTCGAGACACACCACTTTACAACCGGTGCGATAACCGGGATCTATTCCCAAGGTGCGTTGTTGTCCTAACGAAGGCGCCAGAAGCAGTTGTTTCAGATTTTCGGCAAACACGCGAATGGCTTCGGTATCGGCTTTTTCTTTACTTGCAGCTGCAAATTCATTTTCGATACTTGGTTTAAGCAAACGCTTGTAGGCATGTTTCACAGCATCAAACACAAAATCAGAAGATGCATTGTTCGATTTAACAAATATGCGCTCCAGCCTTTCGATACAATTATCGTCATTAGGGCTAATGCTTACCCGAAGTAAGCCATCAGCCTCGGCACGACGCATAGCCAGTAGCCGATGCGACGAACAACGGCTCAGCTTTTCGTTCATATCGAAATAATCGCGGTATTTCTGTGCCTCCTCTTCCTTTCCTTTGATGATTTTCGAACTGATCACCGCCTCGTAACTAAAAATCTTACGTACGGCATTCCTGGCATTTTCGCTTTCGTTGATCCATTCGGCCATAATGTCCTTAGCACCATTCAGTGCATCTTCAACACTTTCGACCTCATTATTCACAAAGGGCTGAGCAATTGCTTGTAAATCGTTTGAATTTTGAGCCATTATCATTTTAGCCAAAGGCTCCAGTCCTTTCTCACGAGCTATTTCGGCCTTTGTCCGCCGTTTAACTTTGTAGGGAAGGTAAATATCCTCAAGCTCTGTGGCATTCCAGCAATTTTCGATGCGCAGTTTCAGTGCGTCCGATAATTTTCCCTGTTCATCGATGGTATTAAGAACTGTTTGCTTGCGTTTTTCAAGTTCACACAGTTTTTCGTATTGTTCTTTTGCTTCGGCCAACTGCACTTCATCCATAGCGTCTGTCATTTCCTTACGATAACGACTTATAAAAGGAATGGTTGCGCCTTCGTTGAGCAACTGAATGGCATTTCGGATTTGTTTTTCGGTAAGCTGCAACGATGCAGCTATCATTTTAATAAAAAGCGTAAGATTTGAATCCATGGAGATAATAAATGTATTAATTCAGTTACCATTTACAATTGATAACTATAACAAAGCTGGATGAAAACACAAAACAAAAGTAGGTTTTTATTGACAGAAAATCAATGTAATATCTTATATACCAATTCTTTCATAAGGTCGCCATCTTCCACCCCATTACTATCGATGCCTTTTCCTCTTGCATCGGTTTCGCGAATCCAGGTGATAATATTCATTGTTTTCCATGCACCGAAAGCTTTGGCTGCCTTCTCGTAGTCTTTCACAAAATAAGGATTTATTTTGAGTTCGCTTGCCACAGCTCCCTGACTTTTATCGGGTAGATAATGGTACATCATCAAATTTGAAAAAAAACTGAAGAGTTGAGAAAGCACCATCACTTGTGGATTTGCTTTTTTATTGTCAGCAAAATAACGGACAATCCGATTGGCTTTCAATACATCCTTGTTGATAAGTGCCGATTGAAGTTCGAATACGTTAAAGTCCTTACTTATACCAATATTTTTCTCTACATGTTCGGGTGTAATCCGTTTCGAATCGGTTGGTTTGGTGAGCAGGAGTTTGTCCATTTCGTTGGCCATCTTACTGAGGTCGTTGCCCAAAAATTCGGTCAACATACCAATGGCTTTCTCATCGACAGTAACATTTTTCTTTTTGGCATAATTGCTTATCCACGCCCCCATTTCGTAATCGCGCAGCTTTTGCGATTCGAACACAACACCGCTTTTAGCGATATCGAGTACCCATTTTTTTCGTTTGTCGGGAGTACCATACTTGTAGCCAAGCACTAATATGGTAGTAGGCGAAGGCTTACTAACATAATACTGAAGTGGATCCCAATCTTTTATCAGCTGAGCCTCTTTCACTATCACCACCTGAAAAGGAGACATCATAGGAAAGCGTTTAGCAGCATTCACTATTGTAGTCATGTCGGTATCCTTACCGTAAACCACCGTCAGGTCGAACTCGCGCTGCCCTTCGTCAAGCACATTGTTCTGAATAAAGTCCGAAATCTGATCAATATAATACGCTTCCTCACCCATAAGTAAATAAATGGGAGCATACGCTTTTCGGCGCAGGTCGCTCATGATCATATCATAGGAAATGCCTTGCTTTGCCATGTAGGGTAGTTGGTTGGTTCATCGGCTCTTATTACACATGCAAACTGATGAATCGAAATAAAATGTAAAATTATAGAGAATTCAAAATGCAGCTTTGATAAAAGCTGCACAAGGTTCTGCATTCTGAAATGCAATTACTATTCAAATCTCAGGTGCTTAATTGTCTTACTATTGTGCATAATCGACGAAAGCGATTTTACACCAATCTTAATATGTTCTTCCACAAAATTAGCAGTCACTTTCTTGTCACTCTCGGCAGTTTTAATACCATCGACCCTGAGTGGCATATCCGAAACCAGCAATAAAGCGCCTATAGAAATACCATTATGAAAAGCCACCGAAAACAAAGTAGCAGTTTCCATATCTATGGCCATAGCGCGGGTAGAACGCAGGTAATCCTTGAATTTCTCGTCGTGCTCCCACACCCTTCGGTTGGTGGTAAACACCGTACCAGTCCAATAATCTTTGCCAAAATCACGAATATTCGACGAAACGGCACGTTGAAGGCTAAAAGCAGGAAGTGCCGGAATTTCAGGTGGAAAATAGTCATTCGAAGTACCTTCACCACGAATGGCTGCACTTGGCAAAATATAATCGCCGATATTATTCTTGTCGCGCAAACCACCGCATTTCCCCAGGAAGAGAACAGCTTTAGGTTGAATGGCTGTAAGCACATCCATGATAAGGGCTGCATTGGGGCTTCCCATACCAAAATTTATGATTGTAATGCCTTCGGCCGAAGCATTGGGCATAGCTCCATCTTTTCCTAATACCGGAACTCCATACCATTCGGCAAAAAGTTCGACATAATTATTAAAGTTAGTCAGTAAAATATATTCGGTAAAATCCTCAATAGGCCTTTTCGTATAGCGCGGCAACCAGTTTTCAACAATTTCGAATTTTGATTTCATATCTTGTAAATTTATATTTCAGAAATTTGTATTTTCGCAATTCATAAGAATCGTGAAACAAAAATACTAAAAAATGTGGCAATTGAATCTACCGGCCTATAATTTTCGAATAATTAAAAAAAATGAGAAACCCTTTATATTCGACGATCTCCGAAAGAAATTTGTAGCGCTCACTCCCGAAGAATGGGTACGCCAGCATTTTATTCGCTTTCTTATTGATGTGAAGCATTATCCTGCCTCGCTCATTGCCATCGAAAAACAACTCGTTATCAACGGTCTGAAAAAACGTTGCGATGCAGTTGTGTACAACCGAAACGCAGAACCATTGATAATCATCGAATTCAAAGCTGCAACAGTTTCCATCGCTCAGCAAACCTTCGATCAGGCAGCAGTGTACAATTCGAAACTCAAAGTAGATTATTTTATTATAAGTAATGGCCTGAAACATTACTGTTGTCGACTCGAAAAAGATGTACTTCAATACAACTTTTTGGACGACATTCCCGATTTCGATGCTTTATAAGCCAAAAAATAAGACCGAAAAACATTAATATTTGTTTTTTCATGCTTTTTTATTCATTTTTTTAGCCTGCTTTCAAGGTTTTTTCTCAAAATGTAACAGTTTTGTAACATCTACAATTTTGCCCACACATTATTAAATATCATATACTTACACTACATCATGAATGCTTCAAAATAAAAAGTTTGAGCAATTCAACAATTTTTAATAGAAAAAGCTTGGAAAATATGTTTTAAAACATGTATTTTTGCATCGTCATAAGGAAATAAATTATTATGACACGTTAACCCGAACAAAGAGAAGCCCTGAAAAAAAAATCACAGGAATTCCTTTGTTCTTTTCTTAAGGTTTTTAAAATTTGTTTTTGTTAGTATTTAAAGAAAAGTCAATTGCATCGAACTTAGATTTGCCGCAGAAGAAGCAAACATAAAAAAGGTAAATTGACTTTGATTTAAGCCTTACGCCGGAACAGTATGAATAGTTAACAACTGTATCCAATGCGTCGGATGTTATTATTGGCGAAACTACAACAAGGTAAACGCGAGAATAAGAAGTCAGTTAAAAGAATAAATCGAAAAAGTTAACAACAAGCATCGATTTTTGTTCTAAAAAGATATTTGAAGCCACAGAAACAAAGGGCTTTAAAGTAAAAAAAGTTTTTAGGTTATTAAGTATTAGTTATTAGATTTTTAAGTATTAGGTATTTAAGTATTAGTCATTAGACTTTTAGGTATTAGATTTTTAGGTATTAAATTAAAAAAGATTAAGTTATGAAAAAGATTTTCGTATTAGCTATTATAGCATTGGCAACTGTAAGCAACAGTTTTGCATTGGATTTGAATGAGTATAAAGTGTTTTATAAATTAAACAACGAAAAGACTTTCACCTCATTGTCACGTTATTTGGGAACTTCAAGCGCCCAGGAAGAACAATTGAAATATATTTTCACTGAAACTGAACGCAAAATGAAAAGTGCAGTTGGAAACGAAAATGATGCCGCTGCTGAAAAGGCATTGTGGTTCAACCTCGGCAACGCAAAACACATTTTGACTGCTGATCAGTATAAAAAATACTTAGCAACTATCAACCTTTCGATCTACGTAAACAGTTCAGAATTTTACGCCGAAAAGTAAGCAGCTTTTAATAATTGTAGGCGGGAGCATAACATCAGGTTATGCTCCCGCTTTTTATTTTCAATTCGCCGGCCTTCGTCATGCAACCCTGATATTCTTTCTTCTTTAAAAATTATTTTCTACTTTTGCCGGATAATATTCGAACTGACATGATAAAAATTATATCCTTTCCGTTTTCAATCCTCGCCTATGTTTGGTTTTTATTTTTCATATGCCTTTTTCATCCAATTCAGTGGCTTTGTTTTAATTTATTTGGCTATCAGGCACACAAAAAAAGTGTCGATATTATGAATTTCTTCTTAATCCGCACTCTGTATTTTACTTTCTCAACATATAAAGTAGAAAACAAGCATTTAGTACCTAAAGATAAGCCTGTTATTTTTGTGGCAAACCATCAGGGCATTTTTGACATCATTGGCTTAGCTTGGCTTTTGCGTGAGTTTCACCCAAAATTTGTAAGTAAAATTGAATTAGGCAAAGGCATTCCAAGTGTGTCGTACAACCTGCAACATGGTGGTTCGGTGCTGATCGACAGAAAAGATCCGCGACAAGCATTGCCCGAACTAAAGAAAATGGGTGAATATATCCAAAACAACAGTCGATCGACAGTGATTTTCCCCGAAGGAACCCGCACAAGAAATGGACAACCAAAACCATTTGCATCCAACGGATTAAAAATATTATGCAAAAATGCACCCGACGCCTGGGTAGTGCCTGTTACGATCAATAATTCATGGAAGATTTTCAGGTATGGCAACTTCCCTCTCGGCATGGGAAACAAGTTAAGGTTCACGGTTCACACACCCATAAAAGTGAGTGATTCAGACTTTGGCGCATTGTTCGAAAGGACAGAACAATTGGTCACAGAGCATATTGAAAAATAGTTATTTAAAACCATAAAATAACCGATGTAGAAAGTAATTTTTACATCGGTTTTTGTTTAGCCATTATTCTGTAAGTTTTGTGTTATGAATTTCGACAGTCAACCTGCAAGCCTCCAATAGACGTTAAAAATAAGTGTAGGCGTATAACATTTTCGATGACGACAAACAAAAAAATAGCTATAAATTATGTACATTTGCAATTGTACTCAAAAAGAAAATAATTTTTATGAAGAAAATAATTAACACCCCAAACGCTCCCGCAGCGATTGGCCCTTACAGTCAGGCAGTAGAAGCGAACGATACACTTTATATATCAGGTCAACTACCTATCAATCCATCGGTTGGAAAAATTGAAGCTACCACTATGCCCGAACAAACCGAGCAAGTTTTCGCGAACATCAACGCCATACTTACCGAAGCTGGTTATACTTTTGCCGATGTTGTTAAATCTACAGTTTTCCTTTCGGACATTGCCGACTTTGCCGCTATGAATGAAGTGTACAAGAAATACTATCAAACCGAATGTCCGGCACGCTCAGCATTTGCCGTAAAATCGTTGCCAATGGGTGCTTTGGTTGAAATTGAAACAATAGCCGTTAGATAGTTCCGGGTTTCGGATTTCGGATTTCGGATTTCGGGTTCTGATACTGTTTAGTGTTTAAAGTCTGGAGACCGTAGACCGGGGACTGTAGACTTATTCGCACATTTTCAAAAATTCGCCAAAATATCAGCTAAATGTATCCCTTTTACCGGTAATTTGTGTTTGTTGATATAGCCATTGATATTCATAAGGCACGAAGCTTCGGTGCTTACAATATATTCAGCGCCTGTTTCGATGGCATTGCGTATCTTATTTTCGGTCATAGCCGAAGATATTGCTGCATTTTTCACGGCAAAAGTCCCGCCAAATCCGCAGCAGGTGTCACTTTCGTTCATTTCTATCAGCTCAAGTCCGGTTACTTTGGCTAGTAATTTCCGGGGCTCCTCATTTATTCCGTATTCACGCAGCGCTGCGCACGAATCGTGAAAAGTAACTTTGTGAGGAAACACAGCGCCAAACTCTTCAATTTTCAGAACATTGACAAGGAAATCGGACAATTCAAAAATATTGTCTCTGATTTTATTGTATTTTTCCATTAATTCAGGCCTATCTTTCAATACTTTATGATAATGATGAATTATAAAGCCCGAACATGATCCCGAAGGCGAAACCACAGGCATATCAGCATCAAAATCAGTCAGGAATTTTTCAGCAAAAGCGGCAGTTTCTTTCCAGTAGCCACTGTTGAAAGCAGGCTGCCCACAGCAGGTTTGTTCGGGATTATAATGCACTTTGCATCCGGCTTTCTCAAGCAACTTTATAACATTGAACCCCGTTTCGGGATATAACTGATCGATATAGCAGGGAATAAAGAGTTGAACGTCCATAAAAATCTTTTAAAGTTGTTTTAGCTTATTTTGTAAGCTTTTTTAGATACTGAATTGAACATTAATACCAAAAATCGACATAAACCGGCAAATGGTCGGCAAAACCATCCTGATACTTCATGCCGTTGTAGGTTCTGAAAGGTTGTTTTCCTAAATATTTCTCATCGTCGATGAGCAGAAAATCAGCATTAAAAACATGTGCATCGGATGGAAGTGTATAAATACTGCCGGCAGGATTCAACAGATTTCCCGATACGATGATCTGATCCAATGCTCCCCATTCACCTTCGTGTTTGTGCGAACCATGCCCCGAACTGTGTATCGGATACATTAGATTATACAATTCGTTTGCCGATCTGTTATCGTCCGGCGAAAGCGCTTTCAATACTCCATGCATGCTTTCGTTGGGGGGATAATCGTTAAAATCGCCCATAATTACGATATCAGCCTTCATGTTTTGCTTAAAAAGACTATCCACTTTCGACCTCAAAACAGAAGCAACAAACATTCGCCTGTCCTCCGACTCGAGTTCGCCACCTAACCTTGAAGGAAAATGACACACAAAGCAATGCAATGTATCGCCTGAAGGAACGACACCGGAAACATACAAAATATCCCTTGTTTTGCTTTGTGGCGCATCCGGAAAATCAATTCGAATGGCTTCATTACGAACCGGTTTAAACATGTTTGGTTGATACATTAAAGCCACGTCAACCCCACGCGCATCCGGCGATTCATGATGAACAAATTTATAACGCAGATTCTTCAAACCCGAGTAATGCGTTAAATCCCACATACATTTTTCACTTTCTATCTCGCACAAACCTACAATGGCCGGCGGTTCCCAACCTCCAACAGCCACAATCACTTTGGAAATATTGGCTTGTTTCTTTTGGTATTTGGTATTGTTCCATGCTCTCAGACCACCCGGCAGGTATTCTTCATCTTTGGTGAGCGAATCGTCGACACAATCGAAAAAATTTTCAACATTGTAGCTCATAATTTTGAAACAACGTTTCTCGAACGACTGAGCCGACAATGCAAAAACTGCAAAAGAAACTACGAACAGTGTATTGAGCTTTTTCACCTTACAGGGTTTGAACATTTGACAATATGCAAAGGTAAAAATATTTGATTCAAATTGTACTTTTGAGTATTAATAATTTACGGGATTGGATACAAATGATCTGAAAGAAATTGAAAAAATGAACATTTAAGCAAAGAATCTGCTTAAAAAACAAATAATTGTATGCCTGGCTATAGTTTATTCGTTGATATTTAACTAATTTTACAACCGAAAAAATCAGAAAATAACTTTTTATCCAGTCGAATGAATTTGAATAAAAGAATTTTGCTGGCGCTTGCGCTGCTACTTTCCCTGCCTGTAATAGCCCAGTTCAAAATAAATGAGATAATGAGCAACAATGTGTCGGCCGTATGGGACAATGCATATAATTATTCCATGTGGGTCGAACTCTACAATACAAATACAACCACGTCATACAATCAATCGGCATTTTACTTCACAGATGATTTAACGCAACCGAAAAAATGGAACCCAGCCTCCAAATTGGTAAGTCCGAATGGATTCAGTGTGCTATGGTTCGAAAGGGACGAACGTTCGGAACATGCTAATTTCAAACTCAATACCGAAGGCGGGAAACTCTACCTGCTCAATTCCTCTACAGTTGTCATTGATAGTGTTGTCTACCCAAAACAATATAGAAATATCTCCTACGGAAGAATTACAAACGGCTCCAATAGTTGGGTATATTTCGAACAATTCAGCGCCGGAAGTTCAAACAACGGAAAAAGCTGGTCGTTCCAACGATGTGAAGCTCCGGTTTTTAATGTAGCCGGAGGTTTTTATATTTCAACTCAGAATGTAACTTTTGTAACTCCCGCAGCAGGCGACACGATTTATTATACACGAAATGGCTCGGAACCAACACGCGCAAACGCATTGCGTTACACACCGGGCTCCTCCATCACAATCAATTCCACCACTGCCATTAGAGCCAAAACTTTTAGCAAAAATAAACTGTCGAGTGATATTGCCACAGCTACTTATTTCATTAACGAACGGAATTTCAGCTTACCTGTTGTTTCTATCGTCACCGAACAAGCAAACTTAACTGACAACACGATAGGAATCTATATAGCCGGAACAAACGGGCTTAGCGGAAACGGATCAGATGCACCCGTGAACTGGAACCAGGACTGGGATCGCCCTGTTAATTTCGAACTCTTCGATAAAACAAAGATAAGCCGTTTGAATCAGGAACTGGACATAAGCATTACCGGCGGATGGTCGCGGGGCAATAACCAGAAATCTCTAAAAATCTCGCCACGCAATAAGTTTGGCGATAACCAATTGAGATATGATATTTTTGCAGCTTCAAAACCCAACCATAAGTACAAGGACATTCAGTTGCGCAACTCGGGGAACGATTTTTTTTATTCAATGATGCGCGATGGCTATATGCAAACGCTCGTCATGAACCGTATGAATATCGATGGTATTGCTTACCAACCTGCCGTTTGTTTCATGAATGGAACTTATTACGGTATTCAGAACCTGAGAGAAAGAAGCAGTAAAGACTATATCTATTCGAATTATGGATTAGGCGAGGACGACATAGTGCTACTCGAAACATGGGAGATTCCTTACGATGCAAATTACACGCCTTTGAGTAATTACATATCAACCAACGATATAAAACAGACTGCTGTGTATAACAAAGTAGCAGAAATGATGGACATCGACAATTTTATGAGCTATATGATTTCGCAGATATTTTTTGCAAATACCGATTGGCCACACAATAACGTGAAAATTTGGAAAAAGAAAGATGGCGGTAAATGGCGTTGGATTTTATACGATACCGACTTTGGATATAACCTTTATGGCACTAATTATAATCACAATAGCCTGAGTTGGGCGCTTGGCGAAATGCCCGGAACCGATCCATCCAACAATCCATGGTCCACTTTATTGCTTCGGAAATTAACTACAAATGATGCTTTCCGTCAGAATTTTATCGATCGGTTTTGTATTCAGTTGTCTTCCACTTTCGAATACAACCGTTCAGCCGGAATACTCGATAGTCTGGCAGCCAACATCAGCAGCGAAATAAGCTACCACAAATCGAAATGGCCATCCTACAGAGCTTTTACAGAAGATATAACTTCAATGAAAACCTTTGCACTGAACCGTCCGGCTTATATGCTCGATTTTATCAGCAGCAGGTTTATGAACGGTGCTGGGAATGAAATAATAAATATTAGCGCCAACAACGAAAAAGCAAGCTACACATTGAACAATGAGAAAATTGAAGACCCAAGTATTCAACTAAGATATTTTAAAAATCAGCCATTTTCGCTCAAAGCAAACGCAGTAGCCGGATATAAATTCAAACACTGGGAAATTGGCGGAAACACTTCAGGCGCAACAACACTGATAGCCAACAACAGCAACTGGAAATACTTTGATGGAAATGATATGCCCGCTTCGAACTGGTCATCTGTTGTTTATAACGACGGAAGCTGGAAAAACGGCAATGCGCCTTTAGGCTATAATAGTTCAAATTCAGGCATAACCACCACCATCAGCTATGGAGCCAATGCTTCGAATAAATACACGACTGCCTATTTTCGTAAAACTATCAACATAACCAATTTGAGCTCAAAAAACAGTTTCACGGTTTCAACCTTAGCCGACGATGGTATTGTGCTTTATGTAAACGGCACGGAAGTGGGGCGCGACAATATGCCTAACGGCATCATAGGGTTCGCTACTGTGTCCACAACTTATAATAACGGCGCCACAGCCAGTTTCAATGTACCTAAGGAATTACTTGTAGAAGGAAATAATGTGATTGCCGCTGAAGTACATCAAAATTCAGTATCAAGTTCCGATTTGATTTTCAACCTGCAAATGAGTTGTACCGAATCGACTAATACACAAACAGAAACAAATGAAACATACACAGGTCTGCTCACTGCCGGCATTAGCCTTAAGGCCATATACGAACAATCTGTTTTCGAAGATCCCGACAAAAATTTAAGCGTATTTATCAACGAAGTAGTATCGAGCAACAACACAATCGCCGATGAATTTGGCGACAAGGATGATTTTATCGAAATATACAATGCCGGCGAAGCTGACGTAAATATTTCCGGTTGGTATATCTCCGACATTCCATCAAGTCCTGCTGCCTTCCAAATACCGGCTACCGATCCTGTAAAAACTTTAATTCCGGCAAAAAACCGACTTGTGCTTTGGGCCGATGACGAACCTGCTCAGGGCATACTTCATTTAGGATTTAAGCTTAGTAAAGATGGAGAATCGCTGACCTTATCGAAACAAAATTACCTTGGTGCAATGGTTGTTGTCGATCAGGTTTCGGTACCATTTTTAGAGCAAAACCTGAGCTATTCCCGCATTCCGGATGGTGGCGCAACCTGGAAAATCGTGCATCCAACTTACAATTTGGCCAATATCGACTTTTCGTCAACCGACAATCATTATGCATCAGCAAGACTTTATCCTACTTTGGTCACCGATCATTTGACAATAGAAAACGCTGTTGGTCAGCAAATCAGGATATTCGATTTGACAGGAAAGTTATTGAGCCAACAGCTTTGTGCCAACGAAAAAGAAGTGATAGAACTTGGTAGCTTCCAAAAAGGTATTTACCTGATTAGCATTGGAGCTGAGAATTACAAAATTATAAAACTTTAGTAATTTCCCCCTAAAGAAACAGGGCGAACCGATTATTTTCGGTTCGCCCTGTTTTAGTAATTCTACTTCAACTTAGTTCAATTTGGCATCCAAATTGCGTTTGATGGCTGCCAGAAAATCCTGGGTATTCAGATAATCACCGACTTTTATATTTTCGCCATGCACTAAAATAGCCAGGTCTTTTGTCATTTCACCTGCTTCAACAGTTTCGACACAAACTTCTTCGAGCTTGTGGCAGAAATGTATCAAAGCATCGTTTCCATCCAGTTTGCCTCGATGTTCCAAACCACGTGTCCAGGCAAAAATAGAAGCAATCGGATTGGTAGAAGTTTCCTTACCCTGCTGATGCTGACGATAGTGACGAGTCACAGTGCCATGCGCGGCTTCTGCTTCCACTGTTTTTCCATCGGGAGTGACAAGCACCGACGACATCAAGCCAAGCGAACCGAAACCCTGAGCTACAGTATCGGACTGAACATCTCCATCATAGTTTTTACAAGCCCAAACAAAGCCACCATTCCATTTCATTGCCGAAGCTACCATATCGTCAATCAGTCGGTGCTCATATACAATACCAGCTGCCTCAAATTTGGCCTTAAACTCCTTTTCGTAAACTTCCTGAAATATATCTTTGAAACGTCCATCGTAAGCTTTCAGAATTGTATTCTTTGTCGACATATACAATGGCCATTTTTTCTCCAGCGCTACCTGAAACGATGATTGCGCA
This sequence comes from uncultured Paludibacter sp., assembly GCA_964390175.1. Taxonomy (GTDB): domain Bacteria; phylum Bacteroidota; class Bacteroidia; order Bacteroidales; family Paludibacteraceae; genus Paludibacter. Next base: position 5,089 of record CAYMHE010000016.1, on the reverse strand, counting down.
AAACCATAAATCGATTCGTCGGTATTGTACATACTCAACGCCACGCCATCGCCCTTGAAGTCGTAAACTTCCCATTCCTGAGTTTCGCCGGCCTCGTTTGTAAAAGTCATTTTAAGCTTACCTTTACCCTTAATCACCACATCGGTAGCTTTGTACTGATCGCCAAAAGCATGACGGCCAATAACAATAGGCTTTGTCCAGCCCGGCACCAAACGTGGTACATTCGAACAAATAATTGGTTCACGGAAAACAGTACCTCCAATAATGTTCCGCAGCGTTCCGTTGGGCGATTTCCACATTTTTTTGAGTCCAAACTCTTCCACCCTGGCTTCATCAGGAGTGATGGTGGCACATTTAATACCTACATTGTACTTGTTGATGGCATTGGCAGCCTCTACTGTTACTTCATCATTTGTAGCATCACGGTTTTCGATACCCAAATCATAATACTTTATATCCAAATCGAGGTAAGGAAGAATCAATTGTTCTTTTATAAACGACCAAATGATGCGGGTCATTTCATCTCCGTCGAGTTCTACTACGGGATTTTGTACTTTTATTTTGTTCATATATTTATATATAGTCTACAGTCTCAGGTCTAAAGTCTCCAGTCATCTGTCAGTGAAAACTGTAATTACTATGGTTTTTGAATCGTATTTGTTGTTGTTTTTAAATAATCTATTAACTTCTGGATACCAGAAGATATACTTTTCACTTTCAATCTCAGCTCAATAGCTTCCTGATCATTACAATACTCTAAATCTTCGCATACATAAAGCATACTTTTCACCTCACTACAACTTCCCCGAGCAATACTTAAATATTTGACAAATAATTTGTCGGAACCAGACTCGGAACCCTCTGCCACATTGTTCATAATTGAAATTGTTGCCCTTTGGAGCTGATCCCTAAAGCCATAATCTTTAAGACTGTTAGTAAGTCTGTAGACATCCTTAACTAACAGTCTTGATTCTTGCCAAATTCTTAACTCCTCAAAGCATCTCATTTCTTGTCAAAAGTAATAAATGGAACTATGCTCTATACTCTAACAAATCGCCGGAAACCAAAGACTGTAGACCGGGGACTGTAGACTGGCGACTGAGATTCTACCTCTTATTCAACGGAATAAATGGTTTTTTATCGCCAACATTCTTGTAAGCCGGACGAATAATACGTTTGCTTGCAAAGTTAAGCTCTTCGATGCGATGTGCTGTCCAGCCGGTGATACGCGACATGGCAAACAGTGGGGTATAAACTTCGGTAGGTAAGCCCATTGCTTCGTACACAAATCCTGAATAGAAGTCGACATTGGTACAAACCTGTTTGTTGATATCAGAACCTTTGAAAGTCATAAATGCATTCACTGCACGTTGGTCCAGAAGTTCGAGGAAGGCAAATTCTTTCTGCAGTCCTTTTTCTTCGGCCAGTGAGCGTGCCAGTTCTTTCAGCAACAAAGCACGTGGATCAGAAATTGTATATACTGCATGACCAATACCATAAATCAAACCTGTTTTGTTGTAAGCTTCCTTGTTTAGCATCTTTTTGAGATAAAGGTCGATTTCTTTCACATCATCCCATTTCTTAATAGCTGTTTTCAGGTGTTCGAACATCTGGATTACCTTGATATTAGCTCCACCGTGCAAAGGACCTTTGAGCGACCCAATACCTGCTGCAATAGCAGAATAAGTATCGGTGAGCGTAGAACTTACAACACGTACCGAGAAAGTAGAGTTATTACCACCACCATGTTCGGCATGAAGAATCAAACACAAGTCGAGCAATTTCACATCCAGTTCGGTGTACTTACCCGGGCCTTTCATCATGAACAGGAAATTTTCGGCTATCGAAGCACCTTCTTTCGGGTGGCGGATATGCAACGAACGTCCCTGCTGACTGTGACGCATTATATTGTAGGCATAAGCAATAATTGTAGGGAATTTTGAAATAAGTTCGATGGACTGGCGAATAAGATTATCGCGCGAAATATCATCGGCATTGTTATCGAAAGTGTACATTTCTAGCACCGAGCGGGCAAGAATATTCATAATATCCTGACCCTCGAGGTCGATAATATTCATTTTCATTTTTTGCTCCAGCGCCATCGAATCGTTCAGGATGGTAGAAAAAGTTCTGAGTTCTTCGGCATCAGGCAAATAGCCCGAAAGCAGCAGAAAAGCTGTTTCCTCGAAGCCGAGACGATCTTCTTTTATCAGGCCATGTACCAGATCTTCCACATCGATACCTCTATAAAACAGTTTACCGGGAATCGCTTTTGTTCCTCCTTCCGGCAAACGTTCGTAACCTACCACATCACCTACTTTTGTTAACCCGGCGACAACCCCTGTATGATCCTCATTGCGCAGTCCACGTTTTACATTCAACTGGGTGAATAATTCTTTGTCAATCCGACTTGTCGATTTTATTGTTTCCGATAATTTATAAATCAGAAAATCTTTTTCATTTGCCATAATTTCATTTACTATTTTTATTGTTTACGATTCAAGATTGAAAAATCTGTTTTATTTTAATCCATTCAACGCACTGCCGGCCTTAAACCATTCAATTTGCGCACTATTATAAGTATGAAGAGCTTCAAATTGTTCACTGGTACCATCAGAATGTTGGAGCTGAATGATTAAATTTTTTCCGGGAGCAAATGTAGTCAGTCCGAGGACGCTTATTTTGTCATCCTCACGTACTTTATCATAATCATTCTTATCCGCAAAAGTCAGCGCCAGCATACCTTGTTTTTTAAGGTTTGTTTCGTGAATGCGGGCAAATGATTTTACAAGAATGGCTTTTACATTCAAGAACCGTGGTTCCATAGCTGCATGCTCGCGACTCGAACCTTCGCCATAATTTTCTTCAGCCACCACTACCGAACCTATCCCTTGTGCCTTGTATTTACGTGCCAGTGCCGGCACGGCCATGTATTCGCCGGTTTCCGGATCGAGTACTGCATTTGTTTTGTCGGTAAAAGCATTTACTGCACCTATCAGCATATTGTCGGAGATATTATCCAAATGTCCACGGAAACGCAACCAGGGACCGGCCATCGAAATATGATCGGTTGTACATTTTCCTTTGGCTTTCAGCAGCAAAGGTTGATTGATATAGTCCTTTCCATCCCAGGCTTTAAACGGCTCCAATATCTGAAGTCGTTTTGAGTCCGGGCTGATATTTACTTCAACGGTACTACCATCAGTCAATGGTGCGATATAACCGGCATCTTTCACATCGAAACCAAGCAGCGGGAGTTCATAGCCTTTGGGTTCGGACAATTTTACTTTTTCGCCTTTTTCGTTGATAAGTGTGTCTTTTATCGGATTGAAACAAAGATCTCCTGCGATTGTAAGTGCCGCCACAATTTCGGGGGAACTTATAAAAGTATGTGTATTCGGATTTCCGTCGTTGCGTTTGGCAAAGTTACGGTTGAACGAAGTAATGATTGAATTCGGACGATCCGGGATTTCCTGTTCCCGTTTCCACTGACCGATACAAGGTCCACAGGCATTGGCCATCACCACTGCTCCTACCGACTCAAATTCGCCCAACACACCATCACGTTCGGCAGTGTAACGCACTTGTTCCGAACCCGGATTTATAATAAACTGCGCCTGCACTTTCAATCCGGCTTCTTTTGCTTTTTTTACTACCGAAGCAGCCCGCGTCAGGTCTTCGTAGGATGAGTTGGTACAGGAACCGATAAGTCCGGCTTCCATTTTCTGAGGATAAGCTTTTT
>CAYMHE010000016.1:0-1247 GCA_964390175.1 uncultured Paludibacter sp. | reverse complement strand
GAGTTGGTACAGGAACCGATAAGTCCGGCTTCCATTTTCTGAGGATAAGCTTTTTCTTTCACTACCGCTGCAAATTCCGATAAGGTATAAGCAGCATCCGGCGTAAAAGGACCGTTGATATAAGGTTCGAGTTCACTCAGGTTGATCTCGATAAGTCTGTCGTAGTATTTTTCAGGCTGAGCCACTACTTCGGCATCGGGTTGAAGGTGAGCAATATTCTTAAGTGCCAGGGCGGCTACTTCGGCACGACCGGTAGCTTCAAGGTAAGCAGCTGACTTTTCGTCAAATGGAAAAATAGAGGTAGTTGCTCCTACTTCGGCGCCCATATTACAAATGGTGCCTTTTCCTGTGGCTGAAATAGAGTTGGTTCCTTCGCCGAAATATTCGATTACCGCATTGGTTCCTCCTTTTACAGTGAGAATTCCGGCTAATTTCAAAATTACATCTTTAGGCGAAGCCCAGCCCGAAAGTTGACCGGTAAGTTTCACACCGATCAGTTTTGGCATTTTAAGCTCCCAGGGCATTCCAGCCATTACGTCAACAGCATCGGCACCACCCACGCCAATGGCGATCATCCCCAAACCTCCTGCATTCACGGTGTGCGAATCAGTTCCTACCATCATTCCTCCGGGAAATGCATAGTTCTCGAGCACTACCTGATGAATAATACCTGCACCGGGCTTCCAAAATCCAATGCCAAATTTATTGGAAACAGCGCTCAAAAAGTCGTACACCTCGCGGTTGGTAGTATTGGCAGTTGACAAGTCAACGCTTGCCGATATGTGTGCCTGAATCAGGTGATCGCAATGCACTGTAGAAGGAACAGCTACCGTCTTACGTCCGGAATTCATCAACTGCAACAAAGCCATCTGTGCCGTTGCATCCTGCATTGCTACGCGGTCGGGCGAGAAATTCACATAATCTACGGCACGCTCATAATCTTTAAGCACTTCACTTTTAACCAAATGAGTATAGAGTATTTTCTCTGTCAGCGTAAGCGGACGTTGTAACTTGCTTTTAATCTCTTCAATTTTTTCGGGGAGCGCAGCGTATACCTGCTGAATCATTTCTATGTCGAAAACCATTTTTCTGTAATTTTATTCAATTTGTAATTATTTCACCAACAAATATAATAAAAAATAAATACTTTAAAAGTTTTATTCTTTATTCGTTCTTATCTTAACAATAAGAATTGTAAAAATGTTTAATCGATAAAATAAAAAACAGAAAGCAGTTGAACAAGACTT
>CAYMHE010000015.1:0-38825 GCA_964390175.1 uncultured Paludibacter sp. | reverse complement strand
TTGCCCGTACGTCAGTTTAGCAAACTGGTGGTTTCAGCCACTCACCCAAACTTCCCTTCTTTCGCTTTTGCGGGTGCAAATATAGGAAGGAATTTTCAATTATCAAAACCAAACCGGCACTTTAGTTGCTATTATTTTACAGGGCAGGTCTACCTACAACTGATTCTCTGATGCTTAGTTCTTAATTTTATAAAAACAAATTGTTGTGTGCCCGATTTTGGAAAATATCGAAACTATTCGTTACTTTTGCGCATCAATTTTTCAAAATATTATAAACCTGCTGTATCAATGACTGAAGCATCCGTTAACTCAAAAAAGAACAAAAAAACCGGCAAAATAATTCTTATAGGCGGAATTTTTATTTCGGTGTGTGTATTGTACTTTGTTTATATCCTTTTTGCCCCCAATATCTCACCTGTGGGCGATCAAAAGGCTTATTTATGTATCCCGGACAGCAGCTCGTACGACGATGTGGTTGCCCTGCTAAACAAACAGGCAAAAGTAACAAACACAGGAGCCTTCAAACAGGTTTCTGGTCTGTTGAGGTATAAAAGAATACGTCCCGGAAGGTACGAACTTCGCCGGGGAATGAACAACTTTCAGCTTGTGCGCACCCTGCGCAGTGGCAGACAAACTCCGGTAAAACTCACTTTCAATAATATCCGGACAAAAGAACAATTGGCCGGAAGACTTTCCACACAGCTGATGGCCGACTCGGCAAGTATTGTAGCGCTGATGAACGACTCGGCTTTCCTGTCCACTTACAATCTGACACCCAACACATCGATTTCACTTTTTATTCCCGACACTTATGAAGTGTTCTGGGATTTGGATGCAAAAGAGGTTTTCGAACGCATGAAAAAAGAGCACGATGCCTTTTGGACAGCCGAAAGAAGAGCAAAGGCCGATTCCATTCCACTTACTCCGGCTGAAGTGAGCACGCTGGCCTCCATTGTGGAAGAAGAAACCAATGGAAAAGCCGAAAGACCTATGGTGGCCGGACTTTATATCAACAGACTAAAAAAGGACATGCCGCTACAGGCCGACCCTACCCTGAAATTTGCTGTGGGCGATTTCAGCATCAAAAGGCTAACAATTGAACACATTCTCAAAATATCGCCCTACAATACTTATCGGAACAAGGGATTGCCTCCGGGGCCTATCCGCGTGGCATCGCCCAACGGAATAGATGCTGTATTGAACTACAAAAAACACGATTATATTTTTATGTGCGCCAAAGAAACACTGAACGGCGAGCATAATTTCGCGGTTAACTATGCCGAGCATCAGGCTAATGCCCGCAAATACCAGAAAGCGCTGGACGCAAGAAAGATTTTTAAATAACGGAAATCATCTTACGGGAACTCCCCCTGATGTTCCGGAGACTTCCCGTAACGTGCTGCAAGCTCAGAGTAATGTGCCGGGAGCTTAGAGTAATGTGCCGCAAACCTTGAGTAACATCCCGGGAGCTTAGAGTAATGTGCCGGGAATTCCCCCTGATGTGCCGGGAGCTTCCCGTAAGCAATTAAGAGATATAATTCACTTCAGGACGAAGTTCTATCCCGAATTTTTCTTTTACCGATAGTTGTATTTGTTCGGCCAGAAAAACTATTTCGGCACCGGTGGCGCCACCTTTATTCACAAGCACCAGCGCTTGCTTATCGTGCACCGCGGCTTTTCCTATTTGCTTTCCTTTCCAGCCACATTTGTCGATAAGCCATGCAGCCGGCACTTTTTCATCGGTTTCCGAAACATAATAATGAGGCATTTCGGAAAATTGCGACTGCAACTGCACAAAAAGGCTTTTCGGGATCACCGGATTCATAAAAAAGCTACCTGCATTCCCCTGAACAGCGGGGTCGGGCAATTTGCTTTGACGAATGGCAATGATAGTTTGCCGGACGTTTGCTAAACTCACTTCTCCGTTTTTGCGCACTTCGTCTTCCAGGTGCTGATAATCCAGCGTAAATGTCGGTACACATTCCAAACGGAAAACAACAGAAGTAATTATATATTTCCCTTTGAGCGTCGTTTTAAAAATGCTTTCGCGATAACCGTACTCACATTCGGAATTTGAAAATTCACGAATTTCCCCGCTTTCTACCTCAACAGTTTTCACCCTATGAATCACCGACTGCACTTCCACACCATAAGCGCCTATATTTTGCACCGCAGCAGCCCCTGTTTCGCCCGGAATAAGCGAAAGGTTCTCCACTCCTCCCCAGCCTTTGTTCACAGCAAAATCAACGAAATCGTCCCAAGCAACTCCTGCTCCAACCTCTACATACACCGAGCGCTCATCTGTTGTCAGCAAATCAATTGATTTAAGTTGCGAATGAAGCACAACCCCATCAAAATCGTTTAAAAACAACAAATTACTACCGCTTCCCACATGCAACAACCGGTGGGAGGTGACTAATTCGGACTTTAAAATCGCTGACAACTCTTCCACACTGAAATATTCAATCAGATAATCGGTTTTTACATCAATGCCAAAGGTATTGAACGGAAGCAATGAAACATGTTTTGAGATTGTCATATCAGTATTTATGTTCGGTTAATTTCAATTGTTTCAGAAAATCAAAAACTCCGGCTTCATCCTCGGGGTGAAACCAGTTAATTTCTTTGTCTCGATTGAACCAAGTCAGTTGTCGTTTAGCATAACGGCGGGAATCCTGCTGAATCATGTTCACTGCAAAATCGAGTGGCCATGTTCCGTCCATAAACTCGTAAAGTTCTTTATAACCCACCGTGTTGAGTGTATTCAGATGGCGGAATTCGTAAAACTGCCGTGCTTCGTCGAGTAAACCTTCCTTCATCATGTCGAGCACACGTTGATTGATACGCTCGTACAATTCCTGACGCGGACGATTCAATCCTATTTTTACTATATTAAACGGACGTTCTTTGCGCAGGCCTGTTCTTAAATCCGAAAAAGGTTGATTGGTGATGCTGCAAATTTCGAGCGCATGCAAAATACGTTTGGCATTGTTCAGGTCTACTTCTTCATAATGTTTCGGATCCAGCCTCTGCAATTCGGCCTGAATATAGGCAAGCCCTTTTTCGGCATACTCCCGGTTCCAGAAATCACGTGTTTCAGCATCAATAGCAGGAATATCGTCCATGCCATTACACACCGCATCGATATACATCATAGAGCCACCCACAAGCATTACCACATCCTGCTGTTCAAACAAATTATCGAGCAGTGCCATCACATCGGTTTCGAACCTGCCGGCGTTATATTCGTCGTGAATTGAATGCGTACCTACAAAATAATGCGTCACACGCTGCAGCTGAGATTCGGTGGGTGCTGCTGTGCCTATTTTCAGCTCGCGATAGAACTGACGCGAATCCGACGAAACGATAGGACAGCCGAAGTGCTCGGCCATTTTCAAACTCAGTTCGGTTTTTCCTACTCCGGTAGGCCCCAGCACTACAACTAAGGTTTTATTCTTTGGGTTTATACTCATTTGCATCTGCATTATACTAAAAAAACAGAAAATAAAGAAGCTTATTTTCTGTTTTCTATATCTGAACTGTATCGGGTTTAAAATTTCGGGTCCTCAGAAAAAAGTGCACTGTCGTCGAAGTTCATATCACCAAATCCCTCCTCGTCAAGCTCATCTATATCAAAGTCTTCGTCGCCATAAAAATTTTCGTCGAGATTCATCTTGGGTGCAGCAAATATAGCTTCATCGTCGATAATTTGTTGGGGCGGATTTCCCGTAGAACTAACACATTCGGCCGCTTCAATATTTTTACCCGGAATAATTTCGCTTAATTCCAGGAAAAATGCTCTGTCGGAAACGATATCAAACACAAAAAGCAGTTTTTGCTTTTCGTCGGAGAGCAATTCCTCCAGTTTAGTTTCTTCCATCACCAGGTTATCGTATTCCGAACTCGAATCCATTTCTATCAATGTCACTTCCTGCCCTTTTTCCCAATCATCCGAACAAATAAAGAAAGAGGTCATCTGATTGGCCTCATAATTTACACTTTTAAGAATTGCATTATGAAGATCAAGAAATGTAGCCTCAGGATCAATTTTAATTATGCGGACAAAATTATCTATCTCATCGGATAGAACCGTAAATTTGTAAATCATTTTGTTTGTTTTATATTTCGGCTGTAAAAATAATACTATTTTTCAGATTGGCATCCGAAATGCTCCAACAAGTTCAAAAAAAAACGACCGGCAATTTGTATGACGGTCATTCTAAATTCCTTACTCATTGAGTATTTATTTTACACGTTACTAATCATTTATCGTTTTAGCTTTTCCTGAATTTCGTTCACACTCAATCTGAAATTCTTATCAATATCCATCAAGTCGGTCACTATTTTGCAGGCATGCAACACTGTGGCATGATCGCGCTGTCCAATGGCAAGTCCGATTGAAGACAAAGAGTTTTTGGTAAGCTGCTTCGACAAGTACATGGCTATCTGTCGGGCCTGTACCACTTCGCGTTTGCGGCTTTTGGTTGATATCGCATCCACCGACAAAGAGAAATAATCGCAGACAGTATCGCGGATTTTCTCAACGGTGTTGGTCTTGCGGGTTACCGTCACAATACGGCTTACAATTTTTTCGGCCAGCTCCACATCCAAAGGCATATCGGCCAAAGTAGAGTGTGCCAGCAACGATACCAGCGTGCCTTCGAGGTCGCGTACATTATCGGTTACATTCTCAGCAATAAAGTCAACCACATCAGCCGGAATTTCGAGTCCATCGCGGTATATTTTATTTTCAAGAATGGCTTTGCGCAACTGGAAGTCCGGTTTTTCAATTTCGGCCGACAAACCCCATTTAAAACGGGTAAGCAAACGCTGTTCGAGTCCCACCATCACCACAGGCGAGCGGTCGGAAGTCAACACCAGCTGTTTTCCGGTTTGGTGCAAGTGATTGAATATATGGAAAAATGTATTTTGTGTTCCTGTCTTTCCGGCAAATTCCTGAATATCGTCTACTATCAACACATCAATGGTTTGATAGAAATTAAGGAAATCGTTCACCGTATTAGCTCTTACAGCATCGGTATATTGTATCTGAAATGTATTGGCCGACACATACAGTATTCGTTTCTCGGGATGAAGTTGCTTTGCCATTACACCGATAGCGTTGGCAAGATGGGTTTTCCCTACGCCCGACTGTCCGTACACAAACAATGGATTGAAAATTGTTTTTCCTGGCTCGTTGGCAATGCTTACTCCCGCCGTACGGGCAAGCTTGTTGCTGTTCCCTTCCATTAAATTATTAAAGTTGTAACTAGGGTTGAGCTGAGGATCTATATCCGGCAACTGAGGCTTATTGTAAGGGCTTATGTAGTTGGACGAAGCAGTCTGTGGTTTTGGTTTTGGCTGTTCACCTGCACTCGGTATCTGAGTTCCCTTTCCACTGCTTTTGTCAATGAGCACACGGTACTCAAGCCGGGTACCATTACCCACCTCGCGATACAAAGTCATTCGCAACAAGTCGATGAACTTTTCTTCGATATATTCTACAAAGAACTGACTTGGCACCTGCAGAACAAAAACATTGTTTTCGTATTTAAGAGGTATGATTGGTGAAAACCATGTATTATAGGCAGCTTCACTAATATTATCTTTTATAACACTAAGGCAACGATTCCACAATTGTTCAGGATGATTCGACATGTTTCTAATTTACAAAAAAAAAAATTACAGACCCGTTTTCTATTTATATCTTTATACATCAAAAAGCTTACACATTTCTCAACGAAATTTCTGTCGGCTATTTTCAGGACTACAAAAATCATAAACATTTTCCACAAAAAAAAATGACATTTTTTTCTCCCCTTAATTTCTTTTTACATTTGTTTTATTTTCAGAACGTTACGAAAATCGTATAAAATTCAGTTGTTTAAACGAAACAGCTTTGTAATATCTCTGAAAACAAATTAGTTAACAAATTGAAAGCAAAAATTGAAGTTTGGAGTAAAAAAAAGCCGAAACTCTTATTAACGAAAGGTTTCGACTTTGAAAAACTAAAAAATTAAATTATTTACCCAGACAGTGTTATTTAAAATAGATTCTAAATAAAGAGCTATTTTGATTTGCTCCCGAAGAGCGAAAAATGAACGTATCTTTTCGGGTTTTCCCTGAGATCGATCAGCAGTTTATCGGCGCTTGAAGCCGTATTATTCAGATGAATATAAAGATTTTTATCGTTTAGCAACATACCAACAGTTCCTTCAGGGTTATTTACCTTATCGGTGATCAGACTCAGATTTTCGATGGTATGATTTATAGAAGTGAATGTAGCTGCAAAATCAATTTTCTTGAGATTACCACTCACTTGTTTGAAATCGGAAGTAAGCACATTTACATCCTTCATAATGCGCGGCACGTCATTTTTCATCAAACCCTTCAACTGAGCGGACGAAACGGCTAAATCGGCTGTAGTTTTCTCGATAGAAGACATACTGTTTTTTAACTCATTGCTTTCCACAAGCACGCGCACCGACCGCAACAATGAATCGGCCTGAGTGGATATACTTTCAATTTTTGGCAAAAGCTCGCCTGAAAGCTGAGCCATAAGTCCACCACCGACCTGCGACTCTACTGTGTCGCCCGGGGCATACAACTGCTGCGAAGCTGTAAGCGGAGCATATACCAACTGAATGGCTTTTCCTCCCATTAAGCCATCATCAAACAGCTCTATTTTGGTTCCTTTAGGAAGTTGAATATCGTTCTTTACTGATATTTTAACAACAAATGGCACTTCTTTACTGAAATCGTATTTCACTTCCTCTACTTGCCCTACTTTAAAACCCTTCACATAAACAGGCGAAGAAGGCACCAGCCCACCAATATTTTCATAAGTAGCATAATAATGGCTTATAGGCGAGAAAATATCAATTCCTTTCAAAAAACTCATTCCAAAATACAACACAAAAATGGCTACAACGGCCATAATACCAACTCTAAGCTCTCTGTTCAAAAATTTCTTTTTCATCTTTATTTATTGAGAACACTTTCAATGTTCAATTTATTTATTCAGTTTTAATGCTTCGTTCACGGTCATCTTTTTGTCGCCCACAAAAGCAATTATAAATGCGCCGGGAAATTTAGAAACAACCTGCTTCCTTACAATTACTATTTTGGAGTAATCCGTTTCGGCGCCTAATGTGTATTTATACAACCCACCTTCCACAAAGAAATCAGCATCTTTCAGGCCTTTAAAGTCGCCGGCATTTGCTTTTAATTTTGTGTTACTTGCAAACAATTGCACTTTGTAAACAGGCGCCGGCTTTTTTTCAGCTTGTTTAAGGGGTTCAACCTGCGAACTGTCGGCAGTTTTCACTTCAACCTTTTCTTTTGATGTAACAATAATAGCGTCAGTATCGTTCTTTTGATCTACCAATATCCCTTTGGTTTTACCCGCTTCCACATAATTGGCAGACACAACTTGTTTTCCCGATTTTTTATCATGATCGCGTTTGAAATTCACAAAAGCATTGTAAATGGAAGCTGCCATATCACTTTGCCCCGACTCACTTGCCAGAAAACGCTCTTCGGACGGATTGGAGATAAAACCAAGCTCTACAAGTACGCTTGGGCAGGCCGAACGATGCAACACCCAAAAACCTGCCTGACGAACACCTCGATCGGAACGGCGTGCAAGACGCGTAAACTGTTTTTGGATATTCGAAGCCAAATCAACACTTTTATCAATGTATTTATCCTGCATAAATTCAAACATGATGTACGAGTCGACTGATGAGGGATCGAAACCACGGTATTTTGATTTATAATCGTCCTCGAGCAGGATCACAGAATTTTCACGCATGGCTACGTCAAGATTGGCTTTTGATTTTGCCAAACCAAGCGTAAAGGTTTCGGCTCCGAAAGCCGAAGCGGCTTTTGCCGAATTAGTATGGATACAGATAAACAAATCTGCATGATTGTTATTCACTATATCGGCCCGCTCCTGAAGGGTGAGGTATTTATCTGTTTTACGGGTATACACTACCTTTACATCACTAAAATTCCGTTCGACCAATGCACCCAACTGAAGGCTCACAGCAAGGTTAATGTCCTTTTCGCGCGAAATATCGCCTATGGCACCAGGATCGTGTCCTCCATGTCCGGCATCGATAACCAATGTAAATTTCGAAGATTGAGCTCCAACGAATGGTATGTATGCAAACAGCAAAAACACCAACAGCAGCGATGACAAAAGAAGGGTTGATTTGTATTTAAAGCTCATAACATTTGTAGAAACTGATAAGAAAATCCAGCTGATTTTTATGCAAAAGTAATGTTTTTCTCGTGTAACCTATGCTTTAGTAATAAGTAAATTTTCAAATTAATCATAAAAAAAAGTTATATGAATAAAAGACTGCCTTTTTTTGACTAAATTTGCGCACCCAATTAAAAAAAACAATATACTAGCCTGATGCCAGCTTGTAAAAGTCTATATATCAACAACAGAAACATATTATTAGTTATTTTTCTATGTTTTTTTATTTCTTTGATAAGCTACGGGCAAGAAAAAATTGCAGCTGACTCAACAGGAATAAAGCTGAATAATATTGACAGCACAACAATACCCACCGACAGTGCAAAGATTGCCAAGCCTGTAAAACAAAAATCGAACCAGATCGATGCCGAAATTAACTACACTGCCAAGGACTCAGTAGTTTTCTATGGTAACGGCGTAGGATATCTGCATGGCGAAAGCGACATCAAATACATGAAAATCAACCTGAAAGCTGACTATGTAAGAATTAGCATGGACAGCAGTTTGTTGTATGCACGTGGCACTACCGACAGTATAGGCACCAAGATAGGTGAACCCGTTTTTAGTGAAGGAGATAAATCATACGATTCCAGAGAACTTACCTACAATCTTCTGAGCCGTAAAGGTTACATTCGTCAGGCAGTAACTAAGGAGGGTGAAGGATTTATTATAAGTGAAAGAACTAAAAAAACCGATGATGATGTGTTCTGCATGACCGGTGGTAAATACACAACCTGCGACAATCACGATCATCCTGACTTTTACCTGAGCATCTCCAAAGGAAAAGTAAAACCGGGCGAATACATCATCACCGGACCTGCAAACCTTGTGATAGCCGATGTTCCTTTACCAATCGCAGTACCGTTTGGATTTTTCCCCTTTACAAGCGAATATTCATCGGGAGTATTGATGCCAAATTTCACCGACGAACTTAACCGTGGATTCGGACTATCTAATGGAGGTTATTATTTTGCGCTGAGCGACTACATGGACATGGAAGTGCGTGCCGACATTTACACTAAAGGCACATGGGCTGTAAGAGGGACAACGCAATATACAAAACGCTACAAATTCAGTGGCAACATTGGGATTGAGTACCGCGCAGACGTTACAGGCGAAAAAGGAATGAGTGACTTCAGTAAAAGAAACAGTTTTAAAGTTGCCTGGAGTCATAGTCAGGATCCTAAATCAAATCCTAATTTCACATTTTCATCGAGTGTAAATTTCTCAACAAGCGGATACAATCAAAACAACATCAACAATTATGCTCGTCCCGAAATTAACTCGGAGAGTACCACCTTTTCGAGTATTAACATTACAAAACGTTTTCCTAATATTCCCTCTTTGAGTTTATCGGGTAGTATGTCGATAACACAAAGCAAAAGAGACTCAACATTAAGCGTAAGTTTACCAACCCTGAATATATCTTACAGTACTTTTTTCCCTTTCAAACGAAAAGAAGCGGTAGGCAAAGAGCGCTGGTACGAAAAAATCTCAATGAGGTATACAGGTACGCTTGCAAACAGCATCAACAATGTAAAAGAAGACATGTTTTTCAAATCCTCGCTTCAGCGCGACTGGAAAAATGGCATGAAGCATAACATCCCGGTGAGCGCTACATTTAATCTTTTGAAATACATCAACGTATCTCCAAGTTTTGACTATACCGAGCGTTGGTACCTCACTTCGACAGAGAAAAGCTGGGACGAAAAAGTTCAAAAAGAAAAAATTGACACACTTACGGGATTCAACAGGGTGTACGATTTCAGCATGGGAGTAACGGCATCTACAAAATTATACGGAACTTACACGCCTTTAAGAGCATTGTTCGGCGACAAAATAGATCGTATCCGCCACGTCATGACGCCAAGCATAGGCTTTAGCTACAGGCCTGACTTCGGCGATGAAAAATGGGGCTATTATGGCACTTACACTAAAAAGGAACGCGATGCCAAAAACCCCGAAATTTTCCACGAAAGCGAAGTCCAATACTCACGCTACGAAAGGAATTTATATGGCGCGCCCACTGCAGGAAAATCGGGAAGTATCAATTTCTCGCTGACAAACAATGTGGAAATGAAGGTACGGAATGACAACGATACCACCGGAAAAGAAGCCTTTAAAAAAATCAGTCTGATCGATAATTTCTCGATAAGTGGCAACTACAATCTGGCTGCCGACTCTATGCGCTGGTCTACATTTTCCACTACCCTGCGTCTGAAACTCACAAAAAGCTATTCCTTAAGCCTGAGTGCAAGTTTCGATCCCTATATGTACGGACTTAACAGCAGTGGCGCTCCGGTAAGGATCAACAAACTTCGCTGGGCAAACGGCGGATTCCCTCGTTTTCAAGGCACTAGCACTTCGTACAGCTACACACTGAGCAACGAAACGTTTAAAAAACTCTTTGGCAAAAAAGACGAGCAAAATGGAAATACACAAAACCCACCGGCAGGTGATGGAGGTGAGCAGGCCAACGAAGGACAAATGACAAACGGAGACAACGGCTCCGACCCAAACAAAAAAGAAGAAACCGGCGAGGACGGCTACCAGAAAGTTGCAATACCATGGAGTATCAGTATCAGTTACAATGTACAATACGGACAAGCGATGGGAAAAGATAATTTTGACTTCGATAAAATGGAATACAAAATGGCCTTCACCCATAGCATGAGCCTGAGTGGAAACTTATCGCTGACCAACAACTGGAAATTCAGCTTCAATCCTACTTTTGATATAGCCTCACGTAAATTCACATATCTGAGTGTGAACATCAACAGGAGTTTACACTGTTGGAGCATGTCGGGAAGCTTTGTTCCATTTGGCGCATACAAATCGTACAATTTCCACATTGGGGTAAATGCAAGTATGCTTGCCGACCTGAAATACGACAAACGAAGCCACTTACCGAATGCCGCGAATACAGTTACATGGTATTAATCACTGTTAACACATGGAATTGAACAATTCCTTATAAAAAATGGTTTATTCTTACTCAGCATAAACTTGAAACTTGAAAACGAATAAAACAATTAATAGAGAAAAATGAAAATTACAGCAAACAAATCAGTCTCAGCGGAATACGAATTGTACGTTGATGGCGAAACAGAAGGCGAACTGGAGTTAATGGAAAGAGCAACTGCCGAGCAACCTTTGAGTTTTATTTACGGTGTAGGCATGATGCTACCCAAATTCGAAGAAAACATTTTCGGATTAGCCACAGGCGACAAATTCGATTTCACTATTGAAAACGAAGATGCTTACGGCCCTTACGAAGACGAAAATGTATTGGATCTGGACCGCTCTATCTTCGAGATAGATGGAAAACTGGACGAAGAAGTAGTTTTCGAAGGCAATGTAGTACCATTGATGGACAACGAAGGACACAGAATTAATGCACAGGTAGTTGAAGTAACCGATACTCACGTAAAAGTTGACCTGAATCACCCTCTTGCCGGTGAAAATCTTCACTTCAAAGGTTCTATCCTCGAAGTACGCGAAGCTTCCGAAAAAGAACTTGCTGCTCTCCAGGGTGGTGGCGGCTGCGGTTGTGGCAGCGGTGGTTGCGGCGACGAAGGTTGTGGCTGCGACGATGGTGAAGAAGGTGGAAGTTGTGGCTCAGGCTGCGGTTGCCATTGATAAAAACAATCAAATTATATCGAAAATGGATATTGAGCATCTGACTCAGTATCCATTTTTGTTAGCAATAAGGCTTTATTTTTTTTAGAAAAACGTATCTTTGTAACTGAAAAAAGAAAATTAATTAATTGTAATACATTCTGACATGTCGAATACTATAGGAAAACTTTTTACTTTCACTTCGTTTGGCGAATCGCACGGAAAAGGCATAGGTGGCATTATTGATGGTTGTCCCGCCGGAATAGACATGGATGAATCATTCATTCAAAACGAATTAGACCGCCGGAAACCAGGTCAGTCCTCCATAGCTACTCCACGCAAAGAAGACGACAAAGTTGAATTTCTTTCGGGAGTTTTCGAAGGAAAAACCACCGGCACTCCCATTGCCTTTGTGATATGGAATCAGAACCAACACAGCACCGATTACGACCATCTGAAAGAAGTGTACCGACCATCGCATGCCGACTTCACTTATCAGCAAAAATACGGCATCCGCGACCATCGTGGAGGAGGTCGTAGTTCGGCCCGCGAAACTGCTGCCCGCGTAGTAGCCGGTGCAGTAGCTAAATTAGTGCTGAAAACAAAAGGAGTTGAAATTACAGCTTACACTTCGCAGGTAGGGCACATTGCCATGACACAAACTGTGGATACCGTAGATTTGACGCTGACCGAAAATAATATCGTTCGTTGTCCGCAACAGGAAGTTGCCGAACAAATGATAGAATATATAAAAGAGCTCAAAAAAAGCGGCGACTCGATAGGA
Source organism: uncultured Paludibacter sp. (assembly GCA_964390175.1). Classification (GTDB taxonomy): domain Bacteria; phylum Bacteroidota; class Bacteroidia; order Bacteroidales; family Paludibacteraceae; genus Paludibacter. Next base: position 26,157 of record CAYMHE010000015.1, on the reverse strand, counting down.
GGAATTATTTCATGTATTATCAAGGGTTTACCCGTGGGCCTAGGCGAGCCGATTTTCGACAAACTTCAGGCCCGGTTGGCCGCCGCCATGCTCAGCATCAACGCTTCGCACGGATTTGATTACGGCCGGGGCTTCGAAGGCGTAAGTCTCCGGGGCTCGCAAATGAACGATTCATTTATAAAATCCGGCGACAAAGTGTCGACAAAAACAAACAATTCAGGTGGCATTCAGGGTGGCATCAGCAACGGAGAAGAGGTATATTTCCGGGTGCTTTTCAAACCTGTAGCCACCATTTCGAAAAAACAGGAAACCCTCGATATTCATACCAACGAAGTGGAACTTGAAGCCAAAGGTCGGCATGATCCCTGCGTACTACCGCGCGCTGTACCTATTGTAGAAGCAATGGCTGCCATTACGTTGCTGGATTTGTACCTTACAAAAAACTGATTTTCATTCCTCAATAACAGTAGGGAAAAAATCGTACAATTCGTTTATCATGGAAATCACATCACAACACTGGGCTATTATTATCAATCCTAAATCGGGCAAGAAAAAATTCCGGCATCAACGCAAGTATTTGTTCAACGTACTGAAAAAAGAACATATAATGTTCGATTACAGAGTAACGCGTTTTGCTGGTCATGCCTCAAAAATTGCCCGCTATTATGTACAGAAAGGTTATAAAAACATTATGGTACTGGGAGGTGATGGCACCATGAGTGAAGTAATCAATGGCATTTTCAATGCTACAACCAAAAGCACACAAGATCTTAAAATAGCGCTGATTCCCCGCGGCACCGGCAACGACTGGGGGCGATTTTGGGGACTGACGGCCGACTACCGAAAATCAATCGAAGTACTTCTGAAAGGCAAAACACAGCCCATCGATATAGGCAAAGTGGAGTTCGACATGGAAGGTGAAAAAGAAGCTCATTACTTTATCAACTCTATAGGGCTGGGACTCGATGCTGCTGTTGTCAACCTCACCCACCGACTGAAAGAATTTTTCGGCAGCCATTCGTTTCTGTATTCCGTTTCACTGTTACTGGCTGCTTTCAGCTACCGGTCGCATAAAGTAAAAATACACAGCCACGAAAAAAACATCGACGACGGCATGTTTACAATGAACATTGCCAACGGCTGCTACAGTGGCGGTGGACTGAAACAAACGCCCAATGCACTCCCTTACGATGGATTACTCGATGTAATGATGGCCCGGAAACCAACTTTTGTCGACATTATCGGCGCTCTTGTTGCGCTCTTCCGGGGAAAACTACTCGAACACCCGGCCATTGTTTCGTTCCAAACCAAAGAGTTACTCGTACAATGCGATAAAAAAGCCCTGATGGAAGCCGATGGCATTATTGTAAATGGTTCTTCTCCTTTTAAAATAAGCATTATTCCCGGAGCAATACAAATGATTGTTCCCTGAGGCAAAATAAGAAAGCACCCTGAAGTATTTCTCAGAATGCTTCAGGGTGCTTTCTTTATCTGAATCTCTTTCAGCAAACTATTTTACTTTATCAGCCAGCATTTTGGGCAAATAAAAAGTATTTGTTTTGTCAACATATACGGCTACAGAACCAAGATCGAAAGATTTTCCGTTGAGCGTAGCCACAGAGCTATAGGCCCGAACCACTAAAGTGTTACCTGCATTTTTCACGGTCAGTTGCGGAATGCTGTCGTTCTGCGTATCAATACTACAGTTCATAGTGGCAAACACATCGGTATGTTTGGCATAAATTTCAGCAGTAGTTTGTTTCAGCGACTTCTTCAGTCCGGCAGCTTTGAAAAGATAATTGTTGACTTCAGTGTTGCGTACATTTCCCTGAAGAACGTCACCTTTGGGATGATACGAAGCCAGAAATACTTCCTCGCCGGTATGTCCGCCTGTGGTGAATCCGAAGGCAGTTCGTGCATTCATGAAATTGGTAATATAGTGCGTCATGTTCTCACTTTTGGCCACTTCCATATAGTTTTCGGCTTTATAATTTTTCGAACGAAGTAATAATTGAACTTCGTCTTCGCTAAGTTCGATGCCTGTGTATTGCTGAAACACCGATTTTATATTTTCCGGCTGAGTATTCATTAATATTTTCTCAAGCCCTTCGGCAGTATGTTTATACTTGGACACAGCTCCAAACAAATCTTCGAGCGTCATTTTGGTATAGCTCTTTTTCAGGTTACTTCTACCGATAGAGAATCCGCTGTTGCCATGATCGGGCAATACGATGACAGTGGTATTTCCATTCCTGCGGGCAAAGTCCATTGCCACGCCCACCGCTTTGTCGAAAGCCAAAAATTCAGTCATGATAGCGATGGGATCGTTGGCATGTGCTGCCCAGTCCACCTTACTGCCTTCCACCATCAGGAAAAAACCTTTTTTGTTTTTCTGCAATACATCAATTGCTTTTGCTGTCATTTGTGCCAGCGAAGGTACGGCAGTTGTATCGCGGTCCAGGTCATAAGGCAATTCTTTATCACCAAACAAGGCCCAGGCTTTATCTCCTTTAAAGTCAAGCAAAGCCTGTTTGTCATTTTGAATCAGGGTTGTTCCGTTATTTTTAAAGTGCTGCTTCATATCCTCCGTCACAAAAGCATTTCCACCTCCGAACATCACTTCCAGGTTATTGTAAGCCATTTGCGGCGCTATCACTTTGTAGTCGCTGCGGTTGTAAGTATGCGCTGAACAATCGGCCGGAGTAGCATGAGGAAATTCGCAGGTTACCACCAGTCCGGCTGATTTAGCCTGTTCCAGTTGCATAGCCTCGAGAATTGTAACCAAAGGCTGGTAAGCACTATCGGGATTAAGTTTCACGAGGTCGTTAGCAGGGTCGGCCACCGGATAAATGGATACATTTCCGGCCTGCTGCGGCACACCGGTCATAAAACAGGAAGTGGTGGGTGCCGAATCGCCAATGGGAGCATTAGACGAGAAGGTAGTCACCGTTCCACTCATGTATGGGTCAACATTCAATGTAGTACCTTCGTTACGATAGGTTTTGAGCCAGCGCGAAGCCGACAATACACTCAGCGATGTTCCGTCCGGAATCATCACAATCACATTTTTGGTTGGTTTCACGTCCCCGGCCATCAGCGCATTGGCCGCCACCAAAAGACAAAGAAGAAAAGCTATTTTTCGTTTCATTCTATTTGATTTTATTGTTTTCTGAAACAAAAGTAATGTTCTGTTGTGAAATAGTTATGAAGAAAAATATTTTTTTCAGATATTTAGGGTTTGGGAGGAGCGAAGTTTTCGCTTTGCTTATACTCTTCAAACTATCGCAGGAATTATCTGAACAAAGAAAACAGAACTAAGCAAGACCTAAATTCATGACTTTAAACAGGCTCCAGCTCATTCAATAGTTTTATCAGTTTATATATTTCCGAGTAGGAAGCTTCATCTTCGGGATTTGCTTTACTCAGCTCACAAAGTTTCTCCGAGTTCTCCATAGCCCGTTTTATATCCCCGTTTTCAATCAAATAGCAGTACAGATTCGTTCGGGTAAAGTAACGCTTTGTTTTCTCATAGCCGGGCATATATTTTTGCAGTTCAGGCAAGAGTTCATCATAAGAGCAATACACTTTCGCGGAGAACCGGGGCAGGAAGTGAAGCAAAAACCAGAACTCGGTACATGGATAAGTTTCAATAAATGTGACTTGCCTGTATTTTTCGCTCCGCTATATGCTTCTGATATTTCTTCAGTTCGGCAGGCATTTGTTTTATCCTGTCCATATCAATCAGGCATATCACATAATCATAACGTTCATCCACGTAACGTTCGGCCATTTTCAGAATATGTCCGATATCCGAATGACTTGGGAAATCGGGAGCCATTTTGAAGGAATAACGGTTTGATATCCTTAAGGACTCAAAGTAAAACCACTCTGTTTCACCCTCCCCGATTATGGCTATGCTTTTGTTTACTTTCAGTCGCATAGCTTATCATCTTTCAGAAAAACACTACCCAAAAATGGCAACTTCACCAGTTTTCCCTGCTTGTAAGCATTGTAGGGCGATAGATTTTTGTGCAATCCCATCGAAGAAAGCCGGGTTAAATGTGTTTCTCCGCTTCTATCTTTATCGGTAAACCACACTGAGTCCCTGCGAATAAAATCTTCGTTCAATAAATATATATCATGAGTAGTCATTATCAGCTGAGAGTTTTTTTCGCTGTTTGCCAGGAACACTTTTATAAAATACGAAAGTAATTCATAGTGAAGACTCGTTTCTACTTCATCAATAATCACGATGCTGTTTTGCTGCAATAATTTCCGGAGAATCACAGCCATGCCCATCAACCGGATAGTACCTCTCGACTCTGATTCTTCGGGCAATTCATACCTTCCGTTATCGGTTTCATGGGTAAACACAAGGTCGTATTTTGCAATTTTACCTTTCTGAATCATTTGTCGCTTGGCATAGTCGGGCAAGGGCGAAGCCAAAATCATTCTATCCATATCGGGAGTGATGATTTCTTCGTCTTCTTTTATTTCTAAATTAGTGATATTGAAATCGGATGTTTTCAGAAAATCAATCAGAAATGGTTTTAAACCACCGTACCTGTCATCTTCCAATTGTTTTTTTATAAATCCCGACATAGAATTTGCAGGGCGCAACATCTCGTGCATATGTATGGCAAAAAAGTCGTACACATCGTTCAATGGCGACGATTCCACATTTGATTTGCCAAAAGCAGCCATTACTGTACTGTTGTTAATGGTATTACCCCATATGGCCATTTGTCCTTTTTTACTTAAACCCAGTTTCGACCCGAATTCAATGTCCGTTGCATTGTTTTGCTCGTTGTAAGTACGGGTGTATAGCTTTGCAGGTTGAGCTCCGGGGTAATAAACCAACGATTCTGCATAGATGATGGAGTTGTCGAATACCACCGACAAAACATATTTCACCTTATCCAGATAAAATGTCAAAGACATTTCGGATTTTTCGTAGCGGGATGTATCATCCAGCCTGAAGCATTCGAACTTAATTTTTTCATTTTTATCTTTTGGTGCATTGACAATTATATCCTGAAAAAACGACAGGGCATTAAGCACATTTGTTTTACCGGAGGCATTGGCTCCATAAATAATGGCGGTTTTCAGCAGCTTTACTCCTTCTTTTACTTCCACACAGTATTGGCTTTCATTCGAAGATTCTGATGTGGCTTCGAAACTCAGGCATTGTTCTGTTTTTATTGAAAGATAGTTTTTAATTCGAAATTCGGCGATCATACTATTGTTTGTTTTTGGTTGACACTCTTTATTCCGCCACAAAGATACAAACATATTTTGGGTTTTGTTCATTCTATATGCATTTTTCGTAATATTTTTACGAAATTAGCAAATACAAACACATAAATATCATTTCTATTTGCTTCGTCTGATTCTCTTAGTACGTCAAATTCATTGCTCGTAATCCCGGCATCGGCGCTTGAGGAAGCGCCAACTACTCTTCGGGAGGCAAAATCGGTTCGGAAGAAGGCAATTGCTTTAAAAAAGAAGAGAATCAGAAACAACATGACCACCTGCATCTTTAACGTCCATTAAATATAAAACTGTTAAGTTAATTTAGGACAAGACATTTTCAAAATAGCTGACAAGGGCATACCATAAACAGGGTATAAAAATACCACATCAGTGCGATTGTGAAAGAAATGGTTGAGCTATATCTTTGCAATGTAGATGATAGTATCATTTTTACGAATTGAAAAGAAGTCAACTAAAGAAAAAATATAAACTAACCCGGGGCAATTTCCGGATCGCCTCACACAAACAAATAAATTTATGGCAAAAATAGCTAAAAATCTGAACGAACTGATTGGTAACACTCCGTTGTTGCAACTTTCGAATTATGCATCGAATAAAAATCTCGAAGCAAATGTAATTGTAAAGCTCGAATCGTTTAACCCAGCCGGGTGCGTAAAAGAGCGTATAGCACTGGCCATGATCGAAGCTGCCGAAGCGGCAGGTATTCTGAAACCGGGCGTTGAAATTATTGAACCTACCAGTGGAAACACAGGGATCGGACTGGCCATGGTATCGGCAGTAAAGGGCTATAAACTGACGCTGACTATGCCCGAAACCATGAGTATCGAACGTCGCAACCTGCTGAAAGCCCTCGGAGCTAATCTGGTGCTGACACCCGGAGCCAACGGCATGAAAGGCGCTATTGCCCGTGCCATTGAGCTACACGAAGAAAATCCGGCTTCGTTTATTCCGCAACAATTCGAAAATGCGGCCAATCCTGAAGTGCATTACCGCACCACCGGCGCCGAAATATGGAACGACACCGATGGCAAAATCGATATTTTTGTAGGCGGTGTGGGTACCGGCGGAACTGTAAGCGGTGTAGGTAAATACCTGAAAGAAAAGAATCCTAATGTAAAAATAGTAGCAGTGGAACCAGCCGATTCGCCTGTACTTTCGGGTGGCGCTCCCGGTCCGCACAAAATTCAGGGCATAGGCGCAGGCTTTATTCCTAAAAACTACGACAGTAGCGTGGTAGACGAAGTGCTTCAGGTAAGCAACGACAATGCCATTCTTACTTCGCGCCAGTTGGCACAACAGGAAGGTTTGCTCGTAGGTATTTCGTCGGGCGCAGCAGCGTATGCAGCCACACAACTGGCGCAACTTCCCGAAAACAAAGGCAAAAACATTGTGGCACTGCTTCCCGACACCGGCGAACGCTATCTGTCGACCTTGCTTTATGCATTTGAGGAATACCCACTTTGATTTACGATTTAGATATTTACAATTGAAAGATCGGGGATCCTTTTAGGATTTACAATTTAGATATTTACAATTTACGATTTAAATGCTTCGTCTCCTAAACACGGAACTCGAAACCCGAAACTCAGAACTCGAAACTTTCAAATTCTCAAATCTTCAAATAAAATATATTTTATGGCTTCAAAAGATTTAAACTTCAGCGTCAACGGCAAAAGGGTTGGCGCAACAAAATATCAGGGTTTTGCCCGCAGTTTTGAACTTGTAGTGGACGAGCCCGAAATGTTGGGTGGCGAAGACTCAGCTGCCAATCCGGTGGAATACCTGCTGGCTGGCTATGCCGGATGCCTGAATGTGGTTTTTGGCATTGTGGCCAAAGAGCTAAAGGTGGAAATAAAAAGCCTCGATATCAACATCGATGGAGATATTAATCCTGAGAAATTTCTGGGTATTTCGGACAACGAACGCACAGGTTTCAAATCGATCAATGTAAATATCGAACTCAGAACCAATGCCGACAAAGCTACCGAAGCATTGCTGATAGAAAAGGTAAAAAGCCGCTGTCCCGTCAACGACAACTTAGCTAACCCCACTCCTATTCACTATTCATTCAATTAATAAAAAAAACTCAATAAACTATTGCCTTCGTAGTAACTAAAAGTCCCCCCTCTTACTCCCTCTCCTTCGGGAGAGGGTTGGGGTGAGGTCGGGATTTAGGGGGCCATTACTTATGAAATTCGAAACTTTACAGGTTCACGCCGGACAGGTTGTGGACGGAACTACCAAATCGCGGGCAGTGCCCATTTATCAGACCAGTTCATACGTGTTCGACGATGCAGCCGATGGCGCCGATCTTTTTGCCCTGCGCAAATTCGGTAACATTTACACCCGACTGATGAACCCCACCACCGATGTATTCGAAAAACGCATTGCAGCCCTCGAAGGCGGTGTGTCGGCATTGGCAACTTCATCGGGACAGTCGGCTCAGTTTCTGGCGCTGAACAACATTCTGCAGGCAGGCGATAACTTCGTCTCTACATCTCACCTTTACGGTGGTACTTACAATCAGTTCAAAAACCAGTTCAAACGCCTTGGCGTGGAAGTAAAATTCACGCCCGACGACCAGCCTGCTACTTTCGAAGCGCTGATCGACGAACGCACCAAAGCGCTGTATCTTGAAACCATCGGTAACCCCGACCTGAACATCCCCGATTTCGAAGCCATAGCAGCTGTAGCCGACAAACATGGCATTCCGCTGATTGTGGACAATACTTTCGGAGCAGGCGGCGCCATTTTCCGTCCTATCGAACACGGTGCCACCATTGTGGTTGAATCGGCTACCAAATGGATAGGCGGTCATGGCACTTCGCTCGGAGGCGTAATTGTGGACAGCGGAAAATTCAACTGGGGCAATGGTAAATTCCCGGCCTTCACCGAACCTTCCGACAGTTATCACGGTCTTGTGTTCTGGGATGTATTCGGCTTCGACGGACCCTTTGGCAATATCGCCTTTAATATCCGCGCCCGTGTGGAAGGGCTCCGCGACTGGGGAAATGCCATCAGTCCGTTCAACTCCTTCCTGTTGATTCAGGGACTCGAAACGCTTTCGTTGCGTGTAGAACGTCACAACCAGAATGCGCTGGCCATTGCCGAATGGCTCGAAGCCAATCCGGCGGTGGAATACGTAAACTATCCCGGATTGAAAAGCAGTAAATATCACGCATTGGCTCAGAAATACCTGACCCGCGGATTTGGCGGTGTGCTCTCGTTCAAACTGAAAGGAAGCGCCGAAAAAGCCGACAAGTTTATCGACAGTCTGAAACTTATCAGTCACCTAGCCAATGTAGGCGATGCCAAAACGCTGATTATTCACCCGGCCACCACCACACACGAACAGCTTTCGCCCGAGGACAAAATCACTGCGGGAGTTTTCCCCGGCCTGTTGCGTATTTCGGTAGGTATCGAGCATATCGACGATATCAAAGCCGATCTCGAAAAAGCTTTCGAAGCAATAAAATAAATTCAATTTTCTGTTCAAAAAAAAGCATTCTCTCAAAAGGAGGATGCTTTTTTGTTTTCCCTCCTCTCCCTTCCCTACCTTGTTTATGGTAGAAGATTTGCCCTATACAGGGTATTTCAGGGATATACCACACAGCTTACTTTTGCAAAAGGAAATTTTGAACCCGAAACCCGGAACCCGGAACCCGGAACACGAAACCCGAAACAAACCAATGTCAAACAATAATTCAAATATAATGTGTATGTGCTGCTGTATAACTTATGGTCGGCTCATTTCCCGTGTATAATAAAGCAATAAAAATACAATAACGAAAAGGCTGATCAACGAAAGTTTATCGGTCTTTATTTTTAGAAAAGAAACAGTATTTATCAATTAATAAAACAAGCAAATGAAAAGATTAAGGTTAGAAAAGATTACATTCGTTTTGTTGCTGAGCCTGCTGATTACCGGAGTTTCGGCTCAGACCAAAGCCCTGCTCAGCGTAACCGGAAAAGTGACCGATACCTCGGGCGCCGAACTGGCAGGAGTTACCGTATTGCACAAAGATGCAAAATCAGCCGGAACCATTACCGATGCTCAGGGAAAATACAGCATCAGTATTCCCGGTGGCGAGTATCTTGTATTTTCGTACATTGGGTTCGAAACACAGACCGTTCAGGTAAACACCGACCGACAACTCAATATACAACTAAAAGAAAGCTCCACTTATCTGAACGAGGTGGTGATTACCTCGCTCAATATTCCGCGTGAGAAAAAAGCGCTGGGCTATTCGGTGCAGGGCGTTAGCGATGAAGCCTTCCAGACCCGCCCCACCAACGCACTGAGCGCGCTGACAGGTAAAATTGCAGGGTTACAGGTGATCAGTAGCGGTGGAAACCTCGGAGGTTCGTCGCGCATTACCCTGCGTGGTATCAACTCCATTACCGGCAATAACCAGCCACTTTACGTCATTGATGGTGTGCCGCTGGACAATACCGACCTGAACACTTCGTCGACAATCAACGGTAGCGCCGGGAAAGATGTGGGAAGCACCATTCAGGATATTAACCCCGACGATATTGCCGATGTGAGCGTACTCAAAGGTCCTTCGGCAGCTGCACTTTACGGTTCGCGGGCAGCCAACGGTGTGATTCTGATCACCACCAAAAAAGGTTCGGGCAAATCGGGCAAACTAAGCGTGGAACTCAACACAGGCATTGAATTCGAAAACGTGGTACGCCTTCCCGAACGTCAGAAACTTTATGGTGGAGGATACAACACGACCTTTTCAACTGCAAATATCAACGGAACTACTTATAAAATTGTGGATTATGCTTCGGACGAAAGCTGGGGACCCAAACTCGACGGAACACCTGTGCTTCACTGGTACAATCTCGATCCTGAATATCCGGCCGACTACCTGAATCCCGAACCCTGGTTGTATCCTGAAAATGACGTTAATTATTTCTTCAACACAGGAGTATCGAACACCAATAATATTGCGCTGTCGCAAACAACAGATAAAGCGTCATTCCGCGTATCATTGACAAACAAAAACGTAATAGGTACAGTACCCAACTCCTCGCTGAGCCGTAATACTGTAAATATATCGGGTAGCACCAACGGAAAATTTATTTCATTCTTTGGAAATGCCAACTATCTGAAAAATAAATCGCTGGGACGTCCATGGACAGGAGCTTCGAACCGGAACATTATCCTCGAAGCCTTTCAATGGGGAGCTGTGCAGGTGGATTACAAAAAGCTGGAGGAATATAAACGCCCCGACGGCACACCCCGTGCATGGAACCGCACAGGATATACAAACACTGTTGGCGATGAAAAAACAAAATACATCGACAACCCTTACTGGTCGGCTTACGAGAGCTATCTGGAAGAAGACCGCGACCGCCTTTACGGAAATGTGGGAGTGAAAATTACGCCTGCAAGCTGGCTGACTGTTACCGGACGCATTAACGGAGATATTTATCAGTACAATGCGCAGGACAGAATTGCGGTTTACTCCCGTTCGCAATCACAGTACTCCGAATACCTTCAGAAATACAATGAGTTTAACTACGAACTGATCGCTACTGCCAACAAAAGCTGGGGCGTACACTCGCTTGTGGCCAACGTGGGTACCAATTACCTGCAACGTTCGCGCCGTGTGAGCGACATCACTACCTCGGGCGGATTAATTATTCCGGGATTTTACAGTTTGAGCAATGCCACTTCTACAATCATTGGTTCGTCGACAGGTATTTACAACAAAGCATTGGCTTCGGTATTCGGAAGTTTCTCCTACGGTTGGAACAGCACTTTCTACCTCGATGGAACACTTCGTAACGACTGGTCGTCAACATTGCCCGAAGCGAACAACTCCTATCTGTATCCTTCGCTTACCTCATCGGTTATTCTGAGCGAATTGCCCGGACTAAAAAATCAGCAATGGCTTTCGTTCGCCAAATTCCGTTTGGGTTGGGCACAGGTGGGTAACGACACCGATCCTTATCAGCTTTACAAGGTGTACGAATCGGTTACCGCTATCAACGGTAACATTGCTTACTCCCTGCCTGGGCAGCTCAACAACCTGAACCTGAAACCAGAAATCACATCTTCCATCGAAACAGGTATTCAGTTGCAATTATTTAAAAATCTGATTGGTCTGGATGTGACTTATTACAACAACAATAGCCGGAATCAAATTATTTCGCTCCCTACTTCGGATGCTTTTGGTTATACCTCGAAACTGATTAATGCTGGCGAAATAAACAACCGTGGGATTGAAGTTACTTTGACAGCAAATCCGGTTAAAACCCGTGACTTCGACTGGAACTCAAGTATCAATTTTTCGAAAAACACAAATAAAATTGTGAAACTTTCGGATGCCGTTTCGAAACTCGACCTTAGCACCACACTCGTAAGCCTTGTGGCTCAGGAAGACGAGAGTTACGGACAATTGCAGGGTTACGACTTTGTATATGCTCCTGATGGCCAAAAAGTAATCGGCGCCGATGGACTTTATATGCGTACGCAGCAACTTAAATCGCTCGGCAGCGTGTTGCCCGATTTCCTTTGGAGTTTTCAGAATCAGTTCCGCTACAAGGATTTCACTTTCGGCTTCCTGATTGATTCGCGCATAGGCGGAAAATTCTTCTCGCAAACCTATAAAGTGGCCATGTACTCAGGTATTCTGCCCGAAACGGCAGCCAACGGCATCCGCGAAACAGGTGTGGTGATTGATGGTGTGACAGGCGATGTGACTTTCAATCCCGATGGTTCGTACACAGTGACCAACACTGCGCCAAATACCAAAAACGTAAGCGCACAGGCCTGGGCACGTAATCATTATAACGGACCAACCACTTTCGATATTTTCGATGCCAGTTTCATCAAACTGCGCGAAGTGACACTGGGTTACGACCTGAAACTGCCCAAAGGAAGCGCCATCGAAAGCATCAACACATCAGTGTATGCCCGTAATCTGTTTTATCTGTTCCGCGAAAGTAAAACAATCGACCCCGAACTGACCAACAGCGGTGGAAACGTACAGGGAATTGAAGGTGGGAACATACCTAATCCGCTGACTTACGGTCTGAACGTCAGCTTTAAATTTTAATTTCAAACCCGATAAAAAATAAAAGTTATGAAACTCAAAACAATATATACACTTATAATTTCGTTGGCAGTGGCAGGTTTTAGTTCCTGCATCGACGAGGATCTGAACATCGATCCTAACCGTCCATCGGCTGTGCCAACCACTTCGCTGATTGTAACTGCCGAAAAACGCCTTGTCGATAATCTCCGTAGCGAGAATATTTCTCTGCGTGGCTCAGCGCTCTTCGTGCAGCAACTGGCGCAGAATACTTACACAAGTCAGTCGCGCTACGACATTCCGTTCAGCTATTCAGCCGATTACTGGAGTGGACTTTACAAGGTTTTGAACAACCTTCAGGAAATCATCAACCTGAACACAAATCCGGCCACTAAAGATATAGTGACAGCCAACGGTGCGGGACGCAATGCCAATCAGATAGCCATTAGCCGCATTCTGAAATCCTATGCTTTTTATGCCCTTACCGATGTGTTTGGCAACGTTCCCTACCATTCGTACGGTAGCAACGATCCGGACTTTCAGGCTTTGCAACAAAACCCCGACAACATTACCCCGAAATATGCTTCGCAGGAAAAAATATATGCCGACATTCTGAAAGAGTTGAAAGAAGCCGGAGATACGCTGTTGAAATATTCAACTGAAAAAACATTTGGAAACTCGGACATAATTTATGCCGGCGACAATGCCAAATGGGCAAAATTTGCCAACTCATTGCGCCTGCGCTTTGCCACCCGTGTGAAAGCTAAAAACCCGACTTTGTATCAGAGTCATTTTGCCGATGCGCTTGCCAAAGGCGTATTTACAAGCAATGCCGACAATGCCGTGTACAAATATGCCAGCTCGTCGCCCAACGAAGCGCCACTCTACCGCGCCACTGTAACTGCCAATCGTAAAGACTTTGCCATTTCGCATGTATTTATCGGATTATTGAAAGGTGAAAATCCGCAACTTCCCGTAGCCGATCCACGACTGGCAATTTATGCATTGAAAAACAGTGCCGGCAACTATGTAGGAGTACCTTACGGACTTACCGAAGGGCAGGCTGGTAAATTTTCGGCCACAGGAGTAAGTCTGCCGGGTGCTGTGTACAATGCTGCGAATTTTGGCGAAGTGCTGCAAGAGTACAGCGAAGTGGCATTTCTGATTTCGGAACACAACAACTGGAGTCAGGCCGATTACGAAAAAGCTGTCAAAGCATCACTCGAGAAATGGGGCGTATCAGCAGCCGACCAGAACAATTACATTGCTGCTTTGCCGGCGGCTAGCGAGCAAAACGTATTGAACCAAAAATACATTGCGCTATTTACGCAGTTTCTCGAAGGTTGGAGTGAATATCGACGTACAGGCTATCCGAATTTTCTGATCAAAAAAGACGATGTGGTATTCAGCGGAACTATCGAAGGAGCGCCCGCCACTTATACTTTTAATCCTTTGTTTGGGAATGGAGGCGTGCCTGCCCGACTTTATTATCCTACCAAGGAACAAACGGTAAACAAAACAAGTTACCAGGCCGCCATAGCCGCACAGGGAAATGATGTGATAGAAACCGATTTGTGGATATTTGAATAATTCTTATTTTTGTCGAACCAATATGCAAAGCCTGCGAAACAGTTTTTCGCCTGGCTTTGCAAATTGCAGAAATAGTAAATCGTAAATTATTAAATCGTAAATATTTATTATGATAAAGAAAATTAGTTTTTTATTACTGATCACTTCAGTATTTTTTATTTCGTGCGGACATCAGCATTCGCTGGATGGCATTTGGCGTGGCGAATTGCAGGTGCAGGATCAACAGGCGCCCTTTCTGTTCGAGCTGAAAGGTATACAGGGAGATTCTGCGTCAGTCACACTCATCAACGGTGAAGAAAAAGTAGAGCTCACCGGTGTTTCACTTCGCGGCGATACCCTTTTTATCCCAATCGACGCCTACGATGCGTACATTACCGCCATTGTGTCGAACGATAAAATGGAAGGCCGTTTTATCAAAAATTATATCGAAAATGACTCGGGAGTGCCCTTCAGAGCCGACTTCCACATAAAAAGTCGCTTCGAAGCAATTGAAAAACAGCCTGCAAACAATATCGAAGGTAAATGGGACATTCTGTTTGTTTCGGAAGCCGGCGACACGACCAAAAATGTGGGCATCTTTACATCGGCCAATGGCATTGTCACCGGTTCGGTGCTGACACGCTCGGGCGACCTGCGTTTTCTCGAAGGCGCTTATACCAAAAAAGGTGTGGAACTTTCTGCTTTCAGCGGATTAAGTCCTTATTATTTGCAGTTTACATTCAGTGGCGCGAACAATTTCGAAGGATATTTCTATACAACAAGAAATAAAACCCGGCTGATAGCCACCCGAAACGACAAGGCCGGACTCTCCGATCCTTATAATATTGCAAAAATGAAACAAGGCGTTGCATCGCTCGGATTCAGTCTTCCAAATCTCGAAGGTCGCCGGGTTTCACTTCAGGACGAACGTTACAAAGGCAAGGTGGTCATTGTGTCCATTCTTGGTAGCTGGTGTCCGAACTGTCTCGACGAAGCTGAGTTTCTGGCTCCGTGGTACAAAGCCAACAAACAACGCGGCGTGGAAATTATCGGACTGGGTTTCGAACGTAAGGACGATTTTGAATACTCCAAAACAACTCTTAACCGCCTGAAAGCGAAATACGGAATTGAGTACGAAATACTCTTTGCAGGCAAGGCCGACGCCGAAGGCGTTGCAAAAGTGCTGCCAGAAGTTGAGAATTTCTCAGGCTATCCCACCACCCTGTTTATCGACAAAAAAGGTAATGTGCGCAAGATTCACACAGGCTTCACCGGACCTGCCACCGGGCTGTTTTATGACGATTTCAAAAAGGAGTTTAATGTCCTGATTGATTCGCTACTGGCTGAATAAAACGAAAAGACATTGAAGCTGGAGATATTAAATGCCCTTTCCGAATTGATCAGAAAGGGCATTTAGTATTATTTACAACCCGATTTTCAGGCAGAATGCACATCGACAGCAGCAAGTTCGTACAACAGTGCCAAACCTTCCGTCCATTCATAATGTCCCGAAGCTGCATTAATATGTCCTGCATTCCCCACATTAACAAACCTGCTACCCCAGATACGGGCATATTGTTCAGACCTTTCAATAGCAGACCACTCATCAGAACTGCTCGCCACAACCAACGAGTGAAAAGTCAGTTTCAATAAAGGATTTTGCTGAAAAAGAGTACGATTTACTCTTCGTTGCACGGTTTCAATATCGGGCGGAGCCACCAGGAAAGCCGCTTTCACACTTTTATTGTACCTCCGAAACCACTCCGACACAGTGATACAACCCAGACTATGAGCAACCAGCACCACATTGTCAGCACCGGATTTCTCCACATAATCATTCAGCGTTTCCACCCATTTGTCAATATCCGGCTCGTCCCAGTTTTCTTGCTCCACTCTTACAAAGTCAGGCTGTGTATTTTCGAGCCAGCTTTGCCAGTGCAGTTCACCGGAGCCTCCAAGTCCGGGTATTATCAGATAATGCGTTGTATCCATTCTACGAAAAGGTTTTGTATATTTTAAGATACAAAAATCGGCTTTTTATCAATTGAATACAATCACATTATAAAGGTAAATTTATACCCTCATTGCGGTATGCACCACTTCATTATCCGCTAAAAAGGAATAACAGTATGCATTAAAGAGGACACTTTTTACGCCCTTTTGTTCATCATCCACGCCGAGAAAACCTGGATATAATCCCAGAAAGACAGAATTAAATGTTCGGGGAGTTTGGTCTCAAGCAAAGCAATACGATAACATTCGAGCCACACAATCCGGCCTTCGGGTGTAATTTCAAAAGGATTATGGCGGTTGATCAGCATAGGGCGTCCACGGTTTTGATTAAAATAATCGGGACCACCACAGATCTGAATCATAAAATCAGCCGAACGTATTTTAGCCTTTTCGAACTCCTCATCATCCTCCGGAAACAAATGTTTTATATCGCTTTCGCGCATAAGGTCATAGTGCCTGTTCACCATTTTCCGGATACCGTCTTCGCCCAATTCATTCAAAAAATCAGGATGTGGTTTGCTAACATCGGGGCGCGCGCCCACCGGATAGCTATTTATTTTCAATTCCATTTCAGTTTTCTTTCTCAAACCAATTGGAAGCTGTTTTTGTTTATCGCTTTAAGATTTATGAGTTCTTTATAACTAAAAAAGCGACCCTGCCACAAATAGTGACAGGGTCGCAGAATAATAATCGATTTTTAAGATTTGCAGCCTACTTTATCTCGCCACCACTGTCGTAAGAATTTGTATCATGTGGAAAGTAGGGAAATAATGAGTAAAACGCATTATTAAAAACTCTCTCAATCGTTTATTCGTTACAAACACCTATCATGCACCCATCGTTGCAAAGAGGAGCTGGACAGTGGTTTTAGCGCAACTTCCCGATAATAATGGAAGAAGGTTTCTGTCCTTTGCCCCAGGCTACGCCTACCTGTTTGTAAGCTTCTATGCGCTCGCGTTCTAAAGCGCGCTCGTCGTAATTTTTAAATTCAAATTTCCAGTCTTCTTTCACGCTACTCTTTATTTCGTAATAGAGTGCCTGCGCATCTTTGTAACAGGTGGCGTCGGGTTCAATATTGTTGAGATAGATGCCCGCTTCTGCTGCGCCGGCGGCATTGGGCTGAGCTGCCCAAGCTGTACGCGCCTGCAGCAGGGTGCGCTGACATAGATTGTCGATATACGCATGGTATATGGATTTGCAGGCAGCGACAGCTTTATCATAACCTTGGCTGCATTCGGGAACAGACGTAAGATAGAACAGCGCTTCTTCGTAGTTTTTCATCGAAGCCAAAGTTTGGGATTTTTTGATAATCACTTCGTAATTTGTGTTGTAATAATTCAGTATTTTTTTCTTTCCTGTTTTAACGAAATCCTGTATTTTTTCGTTTTCGGGCTTAATGTTGCGAATGGCGTTGATATAAAGTTTGTTTTCGTTTGTACCTGCTGCCTGAATTTCAAAGCTTGAGGTTTCGATTACTTTTTCGCCAAAATAGTCGAACAGATAAAGCGTAACGCTGATGCGCTGCGAAATCATTTGCGGTGAGCCGGCAATGACATCTTTGTTGAGCACGGCAAACTTTGAAGTCAGATAAAACTGTCCGAAACCTTCGTCCGTACCGATTCCATTTTGTGTGATGATTTGTGTCAGTTTGGTTTCCAAGTAGGAGCGCGTTTCATCTGGTAGTGGATCGATGTTGTCCTGAATATACGGAATGAGCAGGATGTCACAATTTTGTGCGCGGAGCGATACGTTGAACAGGCTCCATGCGGCGACGAGTAAAATAACTATCTTTTTCATAAAAATTCCCTCCTTATTTATCACCTATTATTAAAAAGCATTCTCCCAAGCCACGCTGATCAACCTTAGCGGTAAGACTGTAAGGTACGGCTTTCAGGAATTTCTGCAATTTTGTAACGAAAGACTTTGTGTCCATCGGTTTGCCTTTTTCGTCGAAGAGCGGGATGCGCACCTGATCAAAAACGATAAAGTTTGTCGATGAGTTTTGCTCACTGTAACGGTGTTGCACGGTATTTTCGTACATCCAATCGTTGATGACTTCGGTGAGTTCCTTGCCGCCGAATTCGCTTTCAAGGTCAATGCCCGCGTTATTTTCAAACAATTGTACGCGCACAGAAACTTCTCTGCCGTTGACAAAAAGGTCGTCGAAGTGCACTTGTAGTTGTGCGTTGAAATTGTCGATATTTGCCAGCACCGCCTCTTGCAGCAGCGTGGGCACATCAGCCGTGAAGGACGGTGCACCAGTACTGGACGCTGCCGCCACCTGCTTGTTAGTATAGGCATCTAAAGCGCGGAAGTTGTAGGCAACCGATTTTTTGGGTCCCGTCGTGGTGATGGTGTAGTCCAATTCCAATATTATATCGGCTTTTGCCTGCCGTTTCAGCATATCAAGGGGACTTTCGACTATGCTCGCTCCCAGCTTGCTCGTCATAGCGCGGTTCAATGCCTGCT
Source organism: uncultured Paludibacter sp. (assembly GCA_964390175.1). Taxonomy (GTDB): domain Bacteria; phylum Bacteroidota; class Bacteroidia; order Bacteroidales; family Paludibacteraceae; genus Paludibacter. Next base: position 7,783 of record CAYMHE010000015.1, on the reverse strand, counting down.
CTTGTTCTAAACTGCGAATGGAAGCCATTAAATCTACTAACGGAAAGCCTTTTTCAGCCATTAGTTCGCCTATTTTGCTGATAACCTGATTCAATTCCGAGTTGGTTTGAAGCGCAAGTTTGTAATTGGGCGACATTTCTTTGGTGGCTTGATTGTCGTACTCCATCATGTAGCCGTTTTTGTAGCACCAAGCCTCGCTCGGCACCACCATAAGCGTAGGTTTTTTGGCTTTAGCCTCCTGACTGTGAGCGGACAGGCAGAGCACTAAGCTTGTGAGTATTAATATTATTTTTTTCATTGTATTTTCTATTAAATAATTTTGAAGCCGCATAAGGCACAAAAGCTACCTTTTATTAAACTTATATCTTCCTATTTATTATTGGCGCAGAGCGCTCTTGAATACTGAACAGAACGGCAGAAAGTATGCTTTGAAAACTTATGTATCTTATGTGGTTGAGCATTTTAATTGATATACTCTTTATTGTTTTAAAATTCCATCTTCTGTAAGTTTCTGTTTCAGATTTGTGCGCAGTACGCGGAGCACGATGCTGTAGGTCATCGCGTCTTTGTTGGACACTGCCTTGCGGTTGATACGGCTCGAAATACGTTCGTCTTTGAGCGAAACAAAGCGCCGGTATTCGCCACCATCCTTAAAAAATATATTAAAATAAGCTTCGTATTTTTCCTGTGCGTTGACTTCGAGCAGCAGTGGCTTATCAAAGCAGCCACCATTACCCACAAAGTGCGCTTTGAAAATCACGTCTCGCACGGCGTTCTTTTTTGCTTGTTCCACAGCATCGGCACGGGTATTACCGCTACCCCATACTTTAAGTGTTTGCGAACCATCGTCTTCGACATCGAGACATTCTGTTTCGTGATTATAAAACGAGGCAGTGGAAGTGCTTTTACAGGAGACAAACGCCATGAGGCAAATGCCTATCAATAATAAAAATTTCAATTTTTTCATTCTCATAATTTTAAATTCGTAATTCATTAAAATCCGCCCGACAGTCCGCGTATGATACCTGCAGCTTCCAAGTCTTTGCGTAGTGCATCTTTGGCAACGGAAATCACTGAGCCGTATTTATATTCCTTGCCTATCTTGATGCGCTCTACTGAGCCATCTATTTCGGTGGCATAGCGGGCGTAGGCTTTGTCGGTATTGAAAAAGGCAGCGAAAAAGTCAGTGTGACCCTGTTCTATGGCGGGATTTGCCATGGCTTTTTGCGACACACAACCCTTGTCGTTGCCTGCGTAACCTTTGAAAATAACACCGTGTACGGCATATTTTTTTAGCATGTCCGAGGTGAGTTGGTGATTTTTTGAATATACCCATACCTTTACTAGATAAGTTCCCTGGGCGCCGTTGCCTGCGCACTCAATGTCGTAGCGCAGGGCTTCGGGCTGCTTTGCCATGACGGGCAAGACCGCTATGCAAAACGCTGCTGTGAATAATAAAAGTTTTTTCATTTTTTGTATGATGTTTTTTACTTGATTTTGCTTATAGGTTTACTGTAACGGGTAAGCAGATGACGCGGATTAGGCGAATGACTTATGATTTTTCGTTTCACTAATCATCACTTAATTTGCTGTTTATCTGCAAAGATCCTTTCTATTTACATATTAATCACTATTTTATCTCCTGTATCAACATGCCGATGGCAAAATCGCCACCGCTCACTTTGGTAAATTCGGTGGCGGTGAGTTTAGCGTTGACGGCATTTTCTTCGGCTGCCATATACTGGTTATCCCAGATTTTGCCGGACACGGGTTTGATAATGCCGACGCGTTTATATTGGGTTAGGCCTTTGACATTGCTGCTCTGTTCCAGCACTTCAAACTTCGAATCGGGGCTGACGCCTTCTTTCAAGCCTACCTTGGCTTTGATGCTGCCGCCGCCGATGGCAAAAATGGGCGTTTTGACGCGAAATTCTTTGTGCTCGCGCTGCAATTCCACAATGGATTTGTCGATGGCGCGGGTGCAAACCTTGCGAATCATTTGTTCGGGTTCTTCCAAGTTTATACCGATTATAGAGATGTTGCCACTGTTAACAGCCTGTTTACCTATGTATTTAAGCTTAAATAGCTTACCGGAATCGAAAGCTGTTTTTTTGCCGGCATCAAAGTTGCTCCCGTTGATGTAATACATATTGTACAACGTACCGGCTATTTCGTCGTTCCACTCCAGTCGATAGAGGTAAGAAGTTACCGTTACCTTGAAGCCTTTGATTGTGGCAACGAGGTTGCCGGTGAGGTTACCCAAATCAGAGTAAATATCTTTGCCCGTGTAAGCTGACGCCAATGTGCCCAGAACCATCATTACTCCACCTGCTATTTTTGCACCTTCGCTTTTGTCAATGTATTTTATATCGTTCATTATAAGATAAGTATTACCGATGAGTTCCTCACCTGCATCTGCAAGCTGTGCGGTGCCTCGTGCCGACATTTTTGCTATGCTAACGTCGAAATAGCTGGCGTCGTACTGTCCGCGCTCGGCTATCAGATTCATGTCAAAAAAACCTGTTTCAGGGTCACGATCAAACCATTTACCTATCATGTGGCGTGCCAGTGCGTTCTTGTCGATAAATTGGTTGATGACGTCTTCATTTTCCTTACGCGTGGCGTCGGATGTGAGCACTTTTACGCTCAAATCGTGGTTATTGAACTTGTCCGGAATGGGGATTGTGTAAAATACATCCGTCATTTCCTTGTGGAACTTCTGCGCCGGATGCTGTATAAGTATAGAGTAGAGTGAGCTACGGCGGTATTTTATTTCTTCCTGCCCCGTGAGGCTAAACACTACGAGCAGCAGCGCGAGGGATATGATATATTTTTTCATGATTGATATTTATTGTTTATACAATAGAAGACTATGACGCAATGTTAGCGCATTGGCACATGACATCTTTACGTAAATTATTCATTTTGTTTATTTAAAAATCCCACATGTCAGCCGGTATTACATCCGTTATTTTGTAATTGTCCTGCAAGCGTTTGGTGTAGAGCAGATAGAGTTTTGTGTCCCTACCGGTGAGGGGTTTGGATCCATTTCTCACGAAAACGGAGTCGACAATGCCCCGCGCATCGATGGCATTTTCGGCAAAAAAGGGCACCATAATGTTGCCTTTCAGGTCTATGACGCCCCACTTTCCGTGGACATCTTTGACGCAAGCCACGCCATTTTCGAAAGTGGTGGCATCGACATAGTCTGTTATTAGTATCACTTCGTTTTGCACATTTATCCAGCTTACTTTTCCGTTTTGCCCCACGGGGGCAAATCCATTTTTAAATTCAAGCGTTCCACTGTATTTCAGAGGGATGACTTCTTCGCCCTGTTGGTTTACCCAGCCCCAGTAGTTCCCATCCGATACTCGTATGATCCCTTCGTCGTTCACCAGCCCTATAAAGCGGTATTTCAGCGGGGTTACTAATTTGCCTTCGATACTTACGATGCCCCAGTTACCGGTTTTTATGGAGTCTTTGGCAATATTTGCTGTGCCGTCGCGGCTTACAAGGATAATACCATGGTTATTTTTGTAAAATATAATGTCGCTGTATTCAAAGTCGCTTAGGATTCTGCCTTCGGTATTGACGATTGCCCATTTGCCGTTTTTTTGTTTTTGTACTGCCGAGTGCCCATCGGTAAATTTGACGAAAACGGAGGAGTATTGCGGCTTCACGATTTCCGCGCCTGCAGTGTTGATGTAGCCGTATTGATTATCTTTGACGCCCACTGCGGCACAGCCATCGGCAAAGCCCCCGGTCCAAGCGTATTTCGGGGCAACTACTTCCTTTCCTGCGGTATTGATGTAGCCGTATTTCTTTTTCAGTTTCACAAAAGCCAGCCCGTTGCTGAAGTCCTCTTGCACATCGTCATATTTTATTTCACCCAGTACCTTGCCTTTCAGATCTATGTAGCCAAATTTTGCACCTTTCTGTACCCAGGCATATCCATCGTCTGAGAACGAACTTCTTACATTGCCATAGTCGACAGGAAGAAGTTCTACGCCGGTACTAAGTAAATATCCATACTTTCCCCCTTTCAATGTTAATCCAGCTACCTTGTTTATTTTTCCGCCAACGTTTACCCTACACACGCCATTTTTGGCAAATTTTTCTATCAGGGCGTATTTGATCGGCGTTACTTCCTTTAGCTCTCTGTTTATAAAGCCGTATTTTGCTCCATTGAAGTTCCCCACCTTATCGTATGAACCGCCAACACTTACCTTACAAAGATCAAATTCATTGTATGCATCTACAGAGGAGTATTTCGGTTTAATGATGTATTCTCCCGACGCATTAATAAAGCCGTAGAGGTCACCTTTTTTCACCATGGCATGTCCGTCGGCGAAGTTTTCCGCCTCGTCCCACTGGGCTTTGATAACAAAAGCACCGCTATCATCCACGTAGCCGTACTTGCCTTTGTTGTTCTGCTGCGGCGAGAGTTGCTGCGCGTAGACGGACAAACAGGCAAGACAGAACAGCAAGGCAATGCTTAAATTCATAACATGTTTTTTCATAAATAATAGCATTATATATTGTTGAAAATAATTGATTTCTTCTTTTAAAAACGAATACCGACCGTGACAACTCCATAATAAAGCCGTCGCTAACAATGATTCTGCACCATAAGAAGTGACGGTTTCACGAATATAAGCACATTTTATTGCCCTGTAACACAAACTCTTTGTGTATTGTGAATACAGCTCAAATATCTTACGAATATACTTTAGAAGTGTTGTCAATACATTATTATTGCCTCGTAATATCCTTTTTATATATTGGGTGCACACTTCAAGTGACCTGTCAATACACTTTTTGTATATTATCAATACACTTCTCATATATTGCTAATACATTTCAAGTGCTTAAACAATACATTTGCAATGTCCAGCAATATACTTTTTATGTATTGAAAATACACATCGAATGCCCTATCATTACAAAAAATCTATCTTGTCAATGCGTTTTTATAGCCCGGTTGCATTTACTACAAATATTACCAATACACTTTGACAGGCTCTCGAATATAGTTTTAATGTATTGCTAATACATTACATACATGCAGATAATACTTTTTTTAACACCCATACGATGTTGTTTCATTATCGTATGGGTATTCACTAATTCGCTTGTCATCATTTAGTGGTAGTAGTTGCATCATCGTCGGCATTGTTACCGGATGATCCGGGGAATCGTTTTTGCAAATCGTCGTAAATAGGTTTGGCACCTTCTACTCCCCGGTTAGCGGCATCCTTCACGGCATGGTAATATACCATACAAGCCGAAATAGCTTCGATACCGCATTCTGTGGCAGTGTCTTCAATGTTGTTCGTCAACGGAACAATGGTTCTCAGTACTTCCTGTAAATCTTTCAACAGCTGGTAGTCTTTATCCAATTCCGGCACATTCAGGTAGGCAGGTGCAAACTGCGGACTGCTGTGGATGTAACCGGTAGCCTTTTCGGCAAATCCAAAGGATTTGTTGCCTAATTTCATACCTCCTTTACGTTCCTTATCGCTGAGAGCAATCAGGAACGGCAGATTTGTTTTAATTGTTTCAACCGCTTGTGCAATAACAGTTTTCTTTTCGTCGGTCAATGAGGCCGATACTAGGTTTTTAGTTGTAGCCATAACAATATGAATTTTAACTCAAAGCTAATGCCTACTCTGTTTAGTCGGATTTTCGGCATGTTCCGTTATTTGAGCACATATATATTTTAACGCGTTGGTTCAAAATTAGAACTATAACAAATACTCTTTTTAGCTATTAAACTATAAAGCCCTCTTTTCTACCATCAAACCCCTCTGTTACGCCACCCAACTGTGCCAATGCGCGATGCAAAAGCGAACTTTGGTTATGCAACTGAACGGTTGTGTCGTTAATTTTCGGGATATCGGTTTCAAAGAGCGGTGATTTTCCATTGTTCTACGGCATATCTCCAACCAATAAGGCAGCTCAGTTATCGAACTATGCTCCCTTATTAGTGGAGTATTTGTAATTGTAAACAAAAAGACCTTCATGCAAGTAAGCTTCTTTTAATACGCAAAAAAAAAGATTCTTAACGCAACAAAGTTATATTATACAATGAGAACGAAAAAATGTTTATTTTCGTAAAAGTGCCATTTTAGTCGAAAAACACGAATAGTTTGCAAAAAAAGATACTATGTGTGCGAAAATGGTGACTAAATCTCATGATTACATTCAATGGTCTTAATGGAAACGGCTGACATAGGTAAAACGCAATTGGGTTTATGCTCACGTCCATTTTTAATTTAAAATCAAAATTCAGAGAAGGACTAATTTAAAAAAAAATCGTTAGCTTTCTAATAAATCAAAGTTTAAATATTTAATTTCCTAACCCCTTTTCAGCATCAGCTCTTTTCTTTATTTATTATTTATCGCGATATTCGTTTTTTTTGGGGGGGGGAGAATCAGTCAGGTTTCGAAAACCTGACTGATTTGTCATTGATCAACAACTACCTCTATTCAATCTAATCCAGGTTTGGAGCGAAGTACTTATTTCTTTTTCCTCTTAGAAAATATGGAATTGTGATCACTAATATTAGGCAACTTTTGTAAACCATTTATGTTTGCAGGCCATGTTGAGAGAAGAGCCATCCCATCGCTATCTTCAAATACGCGGAAAACACCTTCATCCATCAATTCAGAATCAGGATCATCTCCTTTTTCTACCATTACAAAAGCATATCTTATTCCCTGAATACCGGTGCTTGTTTTTGTGCCGGATATTACGAGGGCTGTTTTTGTATAAATACCCGATGAAGTTCCTTCCGTATCCAAATAAATAGTAAAATTATTACCTGATCCACTTATAAATGCGCCTTTACCAACAGATATCTGATCTCCGCTTCTACCTGCATAACCAATAGTTTTTGCCGTATTATTTTGGTTTGCAAACTTTATATACATGCTGCTAACAATATCACCTTTTTTAAATCCTCCCTCATCTTCATCCTGACAATATACAGTTACCATAGGATCAATAAAGTATGTATTTTCAATATTAGGTGGTGTATTACCTGAATAAATAGTGATATATGGCTTCATTTCATCCAATATCTCAGGCGGCACTGTTGTTTCTATATCTGTAGATTCACCCCATGGATTTATTTCTGATGTAAATTTCACTTCTCCCTCTTTGGTTATTGTCGTGTTGTATTCATATTGTATACCCGACTTCCATATAATATCAGCCGTTGCTTCCAACTGATATTGCTTATTACCTGCTGTAATTCTGATCACTTTTGTTCCATCTACTATCGTTTGCGGAGGTAGAATGGCCTTAAAGCTATTTGTACCGTTTGAAGCTGCCCAAACAGCACTATCAGCTACACCTGTACTCTCATATACGTTTGTATTCAGGTTCGCAGTTACACTTCTCTTTACATTTTCAAACGACACTTTCACTTCTGAAGTGGGAGCCTGTTCAAAAGTAAGATTGATAACAATATTCGAGAGTCTGTGATTGAATTTCAGGACAGGAGTTAATTCTGTAGTTGCATCTGTAACAGCAGTCATTAAATCACTTTGAGTATAACGATTGGTTACATTCTGATCTTTCCTCACTTTATAGGTAAATGTAGAACCTATTGAGCTTTGATAAGGATATATAGCATAAAAAAATAATGAATTCTTCGTGTCGGGATAAGTGATAGGAGTCGTCGATTCAAATAAAGTACCCGAATAAGAATACTTAATATTATTTGCATAATTAGTAGACAATAGTGTGCCTGAAGTATTTGTTGCTGTTTTTTCTACT
>CAYMHE010000014.1:0-39065 GCA_964390175.1 uncultured Paludibacter sp. | reverse complement strand
AGCGAATTGTTAAGCAGTTGTACAGTATTATCGGCAAACATTAATTTGAATGCGGAAAAAATAGGTCGTTACGGACTCGAACTTCCGGCTTACACCAATGAGATGGATGCTGATTTACAAAACGCCGACAGGCTGAACAAAGAACAGGAACGCTTGAAAAGTGAATTGAAATCGAAAACTGCTGAATTGGATGTGCTAACAGCCAAACTTCAGCGAAGCTATGCACTCGGTAAAAAAACAGTGAAGTTAGCCGAACCTCAGACCAACTGGGTGGCTTACGGCATTACCGATAAAAAGTAAGCAAACAAAACAAAGACTCCCGACTGAATATCCAGTCGGGAGTCTTTGTTTGTATATAAGTTTTGTATAACTTTTTATGCGGTAATTACAGCAGGTATTGTTCGCTGATTGATTTATGTTCCTGAACGCGGAATATAGTTTCGGCAAACATGTCGGCTATTGTCAGAATTCTTACTTTCGAACATTTGCTGCAGTCGAAAGGGATAGAATCGGTAAACGCAATCTCGGTAAGCGACGAAGCCATAATGTTGTCGATGGCATCTCCCGACATTACACCATGCGAAACAATGGCTCTTACACTGTTCGCACCGTTTTCCATAATCAGGTTGGCTGCTTTGCATAGCGTTCCGGCTGTGTCGGCCATGTCGTCAACAATAATTACATCTTTTCCCATTACATCCCCGATAATGCGCATTTCGCCCACCACATTTGCTTTTTCGCGGGTTTTGTGTCCCAGTACCATAGGTACTTCCAGATGTTTGGCATATGATCCGGCACGTTTTGTTCCTCCCACATCAGGCGAAGCAATCACAAGATTTTTAAGTTTCAGCGATTTAATGTAAGGAACAAAAATAGTAGAACCATACAGGTGATCCACCGGAATGTTGAAAAATCCCTGTATCTGGTCGGCGTGCAGATCCATGGTGATAATACGGTCCACACCTGCTACACTGAGCATATCGGCTATTAATTTAGCGCCTATTGATACACGTGGTTTGTCCTTTCTGTCCTGTCGCGCCCATCCATAATACGGAATCACAGCAATCACTTTGTAGGCCGATGCTCTTTTGGCTGCATCAATCATCAAAAGTAATTCCATTAAATTGTCGGAGTTGGGGAAAGTGGATTGAACCAAATAAATGTATTGTCCGCGAATCGATTCTTCGAATGAAACCGAAAATTCACCGTCGGAGAAATGTTCGATTTTCATATTTCCAAGCGGACAATTTAAACTTTTACAGATCTTTTCGGCTAAATATCTGCTGTTTGTACCTGAAAAAATCTTGAAAGGAGCATTAGATGCTGTCATAGAATGGATCTGTTTTTTAGTTTTACAGAATTTTCTGCAAAAGTACGGAAATATATTTTAAAAAGTAATAGAAATAAAACTAAAAGTTGAATGAATATTTATAAGTATAAATATTCGACGAAAACCTCCCGACACCTGGCTGTGCAAAACATCTGCTGCTTCGAAAATGAAGCACTTTTTTTGTACTTTTGACTCCCGTTTCGGGTTTTCCGCAAACGTTTGAAATCAAATATTGCATATTTCTAATCGATAGGAATTTATATTTGTATAATTAAAAGTACTTTTGAATTACGTTTTCAGGGTTAATCTTATAATTGACTAAAATACAACATGCTATGAAGATACACTTCAAAATATCCTATTTCACTCAGTGGGGGCAGCGCTTGCTGGTTTCGGGTAATCTGCCCGAACTTGGCAATGGCGAGCTATCGAAATCCTTATCGCTTCAGTATAAAAATGGTGGTGACTGGGTGGGCGAAATAGATGTAAAACTAAACAGCAACGAGCCTTTCAATTTCAACTATAAATACATTCTCTTCAACGAAAAAAATGCTCAATATACGCATGAATGTGGCGATGACAGAAATATAGACATCGATCATCCCGTAGCCGATCATTTTTTCTGTTTCGACCAGTGGAATTCTCCTGCTTTTATCGAAAATACTTTTCTTACAGCTCCATTTGCCGAAGTGCTTTTGCGCGACGAACATGAGGTGGAATCAGCATTGTCATCTAAAAAATATACACATATATTCAGGGTAAAAGCGCCGCTTATTCCCCGTAATCAGGCCATATGTGTGGTGGGCAACAGCAAAACTATGGGCGAATGGTCCACGGCTCAACCTGTGCTGCTCCGTAAAACAAAGGATGGCTATTGGCAAACCGAGATTGACCTGAGCAAAATGCAGGGAGATGCGCATTATAAATACGGACTTTACGATCCTGAAGATAAAAAATTCAACTATTTCGAATCGGGACCCGATAGAGTAGCGCCTAACCTTAATTCGAAAAAAACAGTGGTTCATCTCGACGATGGTTTTGTTCGCCTGCAGCCGCAAACCTGGCGGGGTGCAGGAGTTGGGCTACCTGTTTTTAGTATCCGTACACGCAAAAGTTTTGGAGTGGGCGATTTTGGCGATATCACCTTGTTGGTAGACTGGGCCGAAAAAGCAGGGCTCAAACTCATTCAGGTGCTACCGCTCAACGATACAATTGGCACCCATACCGATGCCGACGTACTGCCTTATGCCGCTATTTCGGCTTTTGCGCTCAATCCGCTGTTTCTGAATCTTCCGTCCATAGGTAAACTGCCAGCTACTCATCCATTGCAAAAGGAGTACAAAGCGAAACAGGCTGAACTCAATGCGTTGGAACTGATAGCTTTTCTCGAAGTGGTGAATTTTAAACTTCAATATGCACGCGAAATTTATCTGACGCAAAAAGATAAATTTCTCAAGAATAAAGATTTTCTTGCTTTCTTTGAAAAAAACGAATTTTGGTTGGTTCCTTATGCTGCTTATTGCGTGTTGCGCGATAGGTTCGGTACACCCGATTACAGGCAATGGAAAGAGTTTTCGCAGTTCGATAAAGCGAAAATTGCAGGATTCACCTCGCCCGAAAGTGAAGATTTTGACAATGTAGCAGTCAACTATTTTATTCAGTATCACTTACATGTGCAACTTACAAATGCTCACAATTATGCGCATGCACATGGTATAGTGCTCAAAGGAGATATCCCGATTGGTGTGAATCGGAATAGTGTGGACACCTGGGTGTCGCCTGAGTTGTTTCATATGCACATGCAGGCAGGTGCTCCGCCCGATATGTTTGCTGTGAAAGGTCAGAACTGGGAACTGCCGACTTACAATTGGGAGACAATAAAACGTACTGATTTCGACTGGTGGAAAAAACGTTTTGCACAGATGTCAAATTATTTCGATACTTTCCGTATTGATCATATTTTGGGCTTTTTCCGTATCTGGCAAATTCCGCTCATGCAGGTCGAAGGTATTATGGGGCATTTGTATCCATCTACGCCCATTCATATCAATGAGTTTGCCGAGAAAGGTATATGGTTCGACTACAATCGTTTTTGTAAACCCTACATTACCGATGCGATATTATGGGATTTCTTCGGAGAAGAAGCCTCGTGGGTAAAGGCCAATTGTCTGCAGATTGAAGATGGTTGGGTGTTGCGTTTAAAAACACCTTACCAGAGTCAGCTGAATGTGGAAAAAATGTTTGAAGAAGGAAAGATATCAGAAAGAGTAAAATGGGGTTTGTTCGATTTGATTTCGAATGTTCTGTTTTTCGAATTGGAAGGTTCCAATGGCTCGCAATTTTATCCACGTTATGGTATCGATAGTCTGCGCTCGTTTCAGGATTTGGATGATTATACAAAAAATAAAATTCGCGAACTTTATGTCGATTATTTCTATCGCCGACAGGATGCACACTGGTATCAGTCGGGCATGGAAAAACTCCCGGCGCTGAAGCGTGCAACCAATATGTTGATTTGTGGTGAGGATTTAGGCATGATGACGAATTGTGTGACAACGGTTATGAAGGAGCTTGGTATACTGAGTCTCGAAGTGCAACGTGCTCCTAAGTCGGATAAAATTGAATTTTTCCATCCTGCCGACGCGCCTTATCTGTCGGTGGTAACGCCTTCGACGCACGATATGAGTACTATAAGAGGTTGGTGGGAAGAAGACAGAGGAGTTACGCAACGTTTTTATAATACGCAGCTCGGACATTGGGGCGAAGCGCCATATTTCTGCGATTGGTGGATTTGCAGGGATATTCTGTTGCAGCATTTATATTCGCCTGCTATGTGGGCCATTTTCCAAATGCAGGATTTGCTGAGCATTTCGGATGCTGTGCGTCGCGAAAATCCACATGATGAGCGTATCAATGTGCCTTCCAATTCAAAATTCAGCTGGAGGTTCCGATTGCACCTGAATATGGAGGATTTGATTGAAAATGAAAGTTTTAATAATGAATTGAGAAATCACATTGTTCAGTCGGGTCGATAAACGTTTTTTTTTTAATTTGATTGTTGTTTTTTTAAAACCTCAGAAGCGTTAAGCGTTTTTGAGGTTTTTCTTTTTTTTACAAAAGAACTTTATTTTAAAAAAAGTATCTTTGCACATCAAATAAAAATAAGATCAAGTATGACGACAAAGATAGCAATTGCAGGACTCGGAGGAGTAGGAGGGTATTATGGCGGACTGCTGGCAGCCCATTGTGCTGCAAATCCCGATATTGAAGTTTATTTTGTAGCGCGTGGAGCTCACTTAAAAAAGATACAGGAGCAGGGCTTGAAGGTGATTACAGAAACAGGTTCCTTTGTTGCACATCCTACCTTAGCTACCGACAATGTTGAGGAAATCGGAACGGTAGACTATCTGATTATGTGTACAAAAAGTTACGATCTCAATGAAACGGTAGAACAAATGAAACCTTGTATAGGAAGTGAAACTGTGATTCTCCCGCTTCTTAACGGTGCCGATATCAGCGAAAGAATACGTGCTTTGTTGCCATCTACCGAAGTGTGGCAGGGTTGCGTTTATATAGTAGGTCGATTGAATGAGCCCGGAGTTGTGGAGAGCTCTGGAGGCCTGCATGACTTGTTTTTCGGATACGAACAAAATGCAGGTTCCGAACGATTGCTGTTCATGGAAAAGCTAATGAAAGAGGCCGGAATAAAAGCGCATCTGAGTAAAAATATAAGATCAGTCATCTGGCGCAAGTTTATTTTTATATCCACTACTGCATCGCTCACATCCTGCTATAATGTGGGTTTTCGCGATGTGCTTGCCGATGAAAAACTAAGACCGATAACAATGGCATTTATGAAAGAGGTCGCTGCGGTGGCTGCTGCCGAAGGTGTTGAATTCGAACAGGATATTATTGAAACGACTGTGCGTCACATCGAGCGTTTGCCTTTTGGTACTACCTCATCGATGCACAGCGACTTCAAAGCAGGGCGCAATACCGAACTGGATACGCTTACCCGGATTGTGATTGAACTGGGTAGAAAACATGGCATACCCACCCCAACTTACGAAATGATTTACAATCAACTGAAAAGATAATTCTATTTTTTAGAAATGACGCGTTAGGGTGCGTTAGAAATAAAAAAAGGACGTGCATTGATTTGCACGTCCTTTTTAAAAAATATATAGTTGATTATTGATTCATTTCTTTGTCGATGGCATCAAATTCTTTATCCATTTTCAGACGGTAGTATAAAGTTCTGAGTGTACGTTTGTACTCCATTTCCTCAGGTTTCATTTCGGCTGCTTTTTTAAAGAAAGGAATTGATTCTACAAAAACTGCATCTGCATTTTTCTTAGCTGCATTGTATAATTTGATATCTTTGATATCGTTGGCAGCGTCGGCCATTTTCACAGCTTTGTTGTAATACAAACGTCCGATTCCGGCATATGAATCTGCAAATTTAGGATCTAATTCAAGCGATTTGTCGAAAGCCTTACGTGCTTCTTCAAGATCACCCATGCTTTCAGTCAGGTTGCCTTTTACATAGTAGTATTGTGCAATGTTTGGTTCCCGTTCGATAGCGTTGTTCAAATAAATAAGCGCTTCTTTCGACTGATTTGTAAAGATGTAATAGTTGATCAAATTCTGTAAGAACCATGCTTCCTGTGGGAATTTTTCGAAACCGGCTTTCAGTACTTTTACATAGTTTACTGTATCTTTCATTTTCACATATTCTTCGTAAAGCAGTTGGTGAACAGTACTTTCTTCGTAGCCATCATCTCTTAAATCTTCGTACAATGCAATGGCTTTTTCATGCTTTTCGGCATTGGTAGCTGCAATGGCAGTGTAGTATTTAATCATATAATAGTTCGAATCTGGTTTCAACTCGTTGTTCATCATTTTCAAAGCTGGAATACCAAGATAAGTTTCGAAAACGCGGATGGTTTCATCGTAGTTTTTCTTTTCGAACAAGTGAGCACCATAAGCGATCAAATTTTGTTGAGTTGTGTAGTACTCTTTGATTTTAGCTTTGATGTCTTTCTGAAATTTTGGTTTTACCTTGCCTTTGGCGTCAGGTAACCCATCAAGTTCATAAGCTTTAATAAAATAGTCATACGATTCCATAATAGCTTTTCCTTTTACATCAGGGTCAACTGTTTGACCCAAGAGCGCTTTGTTTGTAAGATTTTCATTTTCTTTGTAACCAATCAATCCGGCTGTGTGCCAGGTGCTCGCAAGATCTTTTGTAGTCTCTTCGGTAAGAGCGGGTTTAATAAGTTCTCTTGCTCCGGCAAAATCCGGGGTCTCCATTAGAGCTTTGTTTTTGGCTTTGGATACATTGGCTTTTTGAGCAAATGTAAAGGTTACTGACATAACCAAAAACATGGATAAAATAGTTTTTTTCATGACAAATAATGTTTTTGTTGAGTTTCTGTTTTTATTTATACCTGAGTTGATTTAAGTCAACTCAGGCGATTTTTTAAATTTGCGCTTTTATTCTTGTATTGGTTCTTCCGATTCATTTTCAGCTGCTACATTAAAATCAGCATCGTCGATTGTTTCGGAATTTACGATTTCAGTTTCAGTAATCTCTTCCTCATCGGCTTCCGATAGAACCTTGCAAACCGAGGCTATTTCGTCGTTTCGTTTTTCAAGATTAATTAGTCGAACTCCCTGAGTAGCGCGTCCCATAACTCTAATGTCGGCAACTTTCAGACGAATTGTAATTCCTGATTTGTTGATAATCATCAGGTCATTCTCGTCGGTAACACTTTTGATAGAAACAAGTTTTCCTGTTTTTTCGGTGATGTTCATTGTTTTCACACCTTTTCCACCACGGTTCGTAACACGGTAAACTGCAATTGGCTCGCCTGTTTCGTCGTGCATGATATTGCCTTCTTCGTCGCGTTCATCAAGCAAAGTACGCTTGCCGTAACCTTGTTCCGAAACTACCATTACAGTCTCGTCTGAATCCTTGTTTACACAAATCATGCCAACGACTTCGTCCTGTCCATCTTCGTCGAGCAACATGCCGCGTACACCAGTGGCGGTACGACCCATCTCACGCACTTTCGATTCGTGGAAACGGATAGCGCGACCATTGCGGTTAGCCATGAGCACATCATTGTTTCCGTCAGTCAAGCGTACTTGTATTACCTGATCGTCCTCACGAATTGTAATGGCAATTACTCCATTCTGACGTGGACGTGAATAAGCTTCAAGCGATGTTTTTTTGATGACTCCGTTTTTGGTACAGAAAATCAGATAATGCGAATTGATGTACTCGGCATCGTTGAGTCCTTTGACGCGAATAAATGCATTTACCTTATCGTCCGGATCAATGTTCAGCATGTTCTGTATTGCACGTCCTTTCGATATTTTTGTACCTTCAGGTATTTCGTACACTTTCAGCCAGAAACATTTACCCTTTTGTGTGAAGAACAACATTGTGTTGTGCATCGATGCAGGATAAATATATTCGATAAAATCTTCTTCTCTGGAATTGCCACCTTTCGAACCTACACCACCACGGTTTTGAGCCCTGAATTCTGTCAGTGCTGTACGTTTAATATAGCCGAGATGCGAAATGGTAATGATCATTTCATCGTCTGAGTAGAAATCTTCAGGGTTGAATTCTTCGGACGAATATACAATCTGTGTACGGCGAACGTCACCGTATTTTGCTTTTACTTCGAGCAATTCTTCCTTGATGATTGCCATCTGAAGGTCTTTGCTTTCAAGTATTTCTTTTAAATGGGCAATCAATGCCAATACATCCTGGTACTCGGCACGTAGTTTATCCTGTTCCATGCCTGTGAGCTGACGCAGACGCATTTCGACAATGGCACGCGACTGAACATCGGATAATCCGAAACGTTCCATCAGGTTGGTACGGGCTTCCTCAGGCGTTTTCGATTCGCGAATGATACGGATAGCTTCGTCGAGATTGTCGAGAATGATCATGAATCCTTCGAGCAAATGAGCGCGTTTTTCGGCTTCTCCGAGTTCGAAACGGGTACGACGGATCACTACTTCGTGTCTGTGTTCTACGAAGTAATGAATCATATCTTTCAGGTTCAGCATGCGTGGGCGTCCGTGTACAAGGGCAATATTGTTGACACTGAACGAAGACTGCAAGGCTGTCATTTTGAACAGCTTGTTTAAAAGTACATTCGAATTAGCATCACGTTTTACATCAATTACAATGCGCATACCTTCGCGGTCCGATTCATCATTGATATGCGAAATGCCTTCAATTCTCTTGTCTTCAACCAAAGCAACGATTGCTTTGATCAATTCTACCTTGTTGACCTGATATGGAATTTCGTTGATTACTATTTTGTCGCGTCCCTGAGCATCAGTTTCTATTTCCACTTTCGAGCGTACGACTATTCGTCCTCTACCGGTTTCGAAAGCTTCTTTAACACCTGCAATTCCCTGTATGATTCCTCCGGTAGGAAAATCCGGGGCTTTTATGTATTTGATAAGTTCTGAAATCTCAATATCATTGTTGTCGATATAAGCAATGATACCATCAACAGCTTCTGTCAGGTTGTGTGGAGCCATATTGGTAGCCATCCCTACAGCGATACCCGATGAACCATTCACGAGAAGGTTAGGTATGCGGGTAGGCAATACAGTTGGCTCTTTCATTGTGTCGTCAAAGTTGAGCTGGAAATCAATTGTGTCTTTGTTGATGTCCACCAGCATATCTTCCGAAATTTTGCGCAGACGTGCTTCGGTATAACGCATAGCTGCAGGGCTATCGCCGTCCACCGATCCGAAGTTACCTTGTCCATCCACGAGTGGATAACGCATCGACCAATGCTGAGCCATGCGCACAAGTGTACCATATATAGAAGAGTCGCCGTGTGGATGATATTTCCCCATAACTTCCCCTACAATTCTGGCGGATTTTTTATATGGTTTGTCCGAATTATTTCCCAGTTCGTTCATCCCGTACAACACGCGGCGGTGTACGGGTTTAAAACCATCACGCACATCGGGTAGTGCACGCGAAACTATTACCGACATTGAATAATCAATGTACGAAGATTTCATTTCTTCGTCAATATTTACCTTTATAATTCTGTCTTGATCAATCATCTAACTATAATTTTGTTACTTTCAAAAAATCGCACTAAGTTACTGCTTTTTATTCAATTGGGCAAACGTTTTTCTGAAAAAAGACAGTGGTGGACTTTGCCGGTTTGAATCGATTTTCGTTCTGTTCAAATAGCTTATTATCAGAGTTCAATATATAAAAAAAGTGTCTTTCGGTTTTGAAAGACACTTTTAATATCGTTTTCAGAAAATTTCTTACTTTTTCTTTGAAAATTTACTGCAGATTGTAGCGTAATAATCGCGCAATAAATAATCAACCGAGTATTTCCCTGCTCCAGTGAAGATTAAGCTGATATAGAGCGAAAGATAAAATAGCGATAATTCTTTAACAGCAAAAGGATCATTGCCATGGATAACAAATGCTGCTACTATCATTCCTATTATAAGTGGAATAGTGGCAAGTCGTGTAAATAAACCAAGAATGATAAGTATTGAACAAAAGAATTCGGCAAAAACGATCAGACCGAGTGAGAGACCTGAACCTACACCCAGTGGGTCGGGGAATACTGAACTCATCATTTCAAAATTACTTAACTTTTGCAGCCCGTGTGTGAGCATAAATCCACCAATTACCAACCGAAAAATCAATAATCCGATATTGCTACATGTGTTATTTCCAATGCCATAACAGCTGTTTTTTTGTTTAATTTCCATATGTTTTGAATTTTAATTTTGTAACAATATAACAGCCACTTAGCTCAAATGTTTTGAGCCATTTGTTTAATTTGTTTAAAAATCTATTTCAGGATACCTCCGGTAACGAAACAATTGTCGAAGTTAAAGTCCAAAACCGGTTCACTTTCGAATAGTCCATATACCGACGAGCCCGACCCGGACATGGATGCATAAACTGCACCTGCTGCATAGAGATTGTTTTTTATTTCGGCAATCTCAGGGTGCAGGGCAAAGACTGATTTCTCGAAATCGTTTTTTATAAGAGCTTTCCATTCGGAGATGGGGCGCTGAATGTTTTCGGCAATGGATACGTCAGGTTTTTCGGGAATGACAAGCGAATATGCTTCGGGTGTGGAAACATGGATGTCTGGTTTTATAAGCACCAGGAAATAACCTTTAAGCGATATTTTTGCCGGGCTAAAAACATTTCCTATTCCGGTGGCATATACTGCTTTGTTGCGTATGAAAACGGGACAGTCGGCACCTAAGACCGCAGCCAGTTTCTCTAGTTTGCGGGGAGTGATTTTAAGCTCAAACATTTCGTTCAGCATTTTGAGTGTAAAAGCTGCATCTGCCGACCCTCCACCAAGTCCGGCGCCAAAAGGGATTTGTTTTATCAGCGAAATGTCTACCGGGGGAATGTCGTATTCCGACTGTAACAAGCGATAAGCTTTTACAATCAGATTTTCCTCGGGATCGCCGCTTAATGGAATGCCCGAAGCTGAAAAGCTATAGTCAGTGCAACCTTCGGAGGGTTCTATTTCGAGTACATCGCAAAGACCGATGGGATAAAACACTGTTTCAATGTTGTGATATCCATCCTGACGTTTTTCAACGACATTGAGTCCGATATTTATTTTTGCATTAGGATAAGTAATCATAAATTTATTTGCAGTTTATCAGTAGTCTGTTTCGCTTAGGGATATCAAAAGTAATTAAAAAAAATAAAAGCTGAAATCGTTGCCAGAGTTTTGTTGGCTCATATTAAAAAGTTATCAACAATCTGTTGAAAAATCAGGTATGAATATCCGGTAAATGTTTCGTACTTTTGAAGCTCACAATTTTGAAACAAGAATTATTAAGAGATTAAAATGGCCGAAAAACGTAATTATTCGAAGAAACCAATGACACCTGCGCCTATACAGGCCAACGAATATGGTAAACTTCCACCACAGGCTCCCGAGCTCGAGGAAGCTGTTTTGGGAGCAATCATGATAGAAAAAGATGCCTATTCATTGATTTCTGAGATATTGAAACCCGAATGTTTCTATAAGCTCACCCATCAAAAAATTTTCGAAGCCATTATGATGCTTGCCGTGCATCAGGAGCCTATCGATATGCACACAGTTACCGAGCAATTGCGGAAAATTGGAACTATAGACGATGTGGGAGGCCCTTATTACATTACATTGCTCACGGCCAAAGTCTCGTCGGCGGCTCACCTTGAATATCATGCCCGTATTATTGTTCAGAAATTCCTTGCACGGGAGCTGATTCGTATTTCATCCGAAATTGAAACTAAGGCATTTGACGACAAAACCGATGTGGATGACCTGATGCAGGAGGCCGAAGGGATGCTTTTTGAAGTGTCGCAGCGAAATCTGAAAAAAGATGTTACCCAAATCAACCCTGTAATTGCGGAAGCACGTAACCGTATGTTGCTGGCTGCCACCAAACAGGGGGCGAGCGGCGTGCCCAGTGGCTTTCATTCGCTCGACAAGATTACTTCGGGTTGGCAGCGTTCGGATTTGATTATTATCGCTGCACGTCCGGCGATGGGTAAGACAGCTTTTATTCTGTCGATGGCCAAGAATATGGCTGTAGATTATAATTCACCGGTAGCAGTGTTTTCGCTCGAAATGTCGAACGTACAGTTGGTGAACCGTTTGATAATGAATGTTTGTCAGCTCGAAGGTGAAAAGATAAAGAACGGACAGCTCGATAAATATGAATGGGAAAAATTTGACAAAGATATTAATCTGTTGCTCGATGCGCCGATTTATGTCGACGATACCCCGAGTTTATCCATTTTTGAGCTCAGAAGTAAGGCGCGCCGTCTTGTGAAAGAACACAAAATTCAGTGTATCATTATTGACTACCTTCAGTTGATGAATGCCAGCGGTATGAGTTTTGGTAGTCGTGAGCAGGAGGTAAGTATTATTTCGCGTTCGCTTAAGGGACTTGCCAAGGAATTGGATATTCCGATTATTGCGTTGTCGCAGCTGAACCGTGGTGTGGAAGGACGTACAGGGATTGAAGGCAAGCGCCCGCAGTTGTCCGATTTACGTGAGTCGGGCGCCATTGAGCAGGATGCGGATATGGTTTGTTTTATTCACCGTCCTGAATATTATAAAATTACTGAGGATGCTCAGGGTAATTCCTTGTTGGGTATTGCCGAAATTATTGTAGCTAAACACCGTAATGGTGCGACGGCTGATGTTCAGCTTAAGTTTAAGAATACTTATGCCAAATTTATGAACAAGGACGATATGGCGGATGATGATAATCCTTTCGGATCAGAATTTCAAATTATTTCTTCGAAAATGAACGATAATGCAGGAGATGCTTATCCGGCTATAGGTCCGAATTCAATTCCTCCCGGCGGTCAATTTCCGGGTGGGCGAAATGATGAAACACCATTTTGAGGTTGTTTTGAAGTGAATGGAAGTTGTTTTATCTGAATTGAACAATAGTTTAATTTACATTTCCATTTAGTGTTTTTTCTCCTCGCCCTCGTTTGCAAACGGGGGCGAGTGTGTTTAATATATCATTGGAATTAAGCGTTTTGTTCTCTTTTGATAATCCATGTATTGCTGTCCCATTTGCTCTTTCATGAATTTTTCTTCAATAGTTATTCGGTAAATAAAACCAATTGAAACAGGAATCATCATAAATATAATTGAAAACCAATTGGATAGAGCGGTTGATATTCCGGCAAAGATGATAAGTTGGCCTAAATAGGCCGGATGTCGAATGAATTTATAGAGTCCGCGCTCAATTAATTCATGGTTTTCAATTTTTGTTACAGTATAAGTAAATTGTTTTTTCAGCGTCAGGATGGATGTTATCCTGATTGCTAATCCTAATGCTATCATTATTATGCCTATAGTAAAGAAGGTGTTCCAGTGATAAATTCTTCCTGTTTTGGTTGAAGCAATCAGGAAAGAAAAGAAATAGCCAAAGGCAATTAAAATCACAAGCATCCAAACGCTTGATTTGTCTCCCGATTTTTCGATATTTCCTTTTCGTTTTTGTTTCACTCCCATGAAAAGCTCAAAAAGGCCATAGGAATAGGTGATGACAAGAATAATAATTAATTTCAGGTTCATTTGTTTTGTTTTATTACTGAATTAGAAAATATGATATCTGTTAAATAATGGCATGAGCAAACTAAAATATGGATGGCGCATCAGAATTTTGCAGCATTGTCGAATATTGACTGCAAGCCTTCGGAGTATTTTTTATTTGTAATCCATTCGTTGAAATTAAGGTCATGGTCATGTTTCTCAAATACATGTATTGTCAGATTTTGTTTGTTGCTGATTTTGAAGCGTTTTTCTATATCATACACGCCTTCAACAGGTACATTTATATCTTGTGTTCCGTGAAAAATATGGATAGGAATTGTAATGCGTAATAATCTCGATTTGTTTGGTTCAAGTGCAAAGTGCTCTTTCAGCCAACCGTTTGTTATACGAAAATAGTTGTTCCAGATCCATGATTGATCGTTTTCGGAGATTTTTGACATCATATAAGTGTTGTATGATGTTCTCATTTTATGTATGTCTCTCAGGTCAATGGCATTGTCTTTTGTTAGGTCAATTGCATCAAAAGCCTGGTCGTTGAACAGGTATTTTCTGTAGCCGGGAAAAGTTGGGTCATTGGTTTCGTATTCTTCTCTGCTGATAGACTTATCGCCATTTTTGTCGAAAACAGCGTTTATCAATAGCATAATGCCTTCTCCCATATTTTGCCATTGGATGATATCGTACATATTTTCATGCGCATATCCATGCAGGAACAGGCCGTCCACCTTTACTTTGTTCCTTTCTGCCACCATCGAAGCAATAATGGTTCCTTCGCTTATTCCGTAGAGAATGATTTTGCAATTTTTCAATCGCTTGTCTTTTTTAAGTGTTGAAATCATGCTTTCAATATCTCTTACTTCGATATGAGGGAGATAATTGGCATATTTAGTACTATCCACCTTGTCGAACATAGGAGCTGTGTCTCCTAAATCGATACCACGACGATTGTAACTGAAAAAACCGACGCCCTGCTCGCAAAATCCGTTGGCTAATACATCGTAATAGTTGAATCCGGTTCTTTTGGTCATATAGGTGTATGGCCCTGTACCGTGCACAACGACTACTATCGTTTTTGGATCGCCTTTTTCGGGAAGGCACAGTCGGGTAGTGGTGGAGGCTTTGTCGGGCAACGACATTACTCTAATTTTAGATGTAAAAGCCATTGCGTTCATAGCAATGAATACGAATAAACTTAGCAAGAGAATTGTTTTTGTATGCTTCATCTGTTTGCAGCTATTTACTTTTTAGTCTATGAGAGTTTATTTTATTGTTAGTTTTCAATGCCAAATATAGTTAAGGTATTTATGAATACCAACTTTTTTTGGTGAAATATTAACGAAATACAAATAAATACTGATGACAGAAGCCACGAAACTATCTTATACTGTTTTTTCAGTCGATGTTTTTCTAATTGGTTAATAAAAAACGCGGAATTTGATGATTTCAAACTCCGCGTTTTTTGTAAATATTTATCAAATCAGTTTTCATCAAAAAGTGAGGGTGTAATTGACTCGTTTAACATATAACTTTTGTGTTTCCCCGTAATTGCTTTTACATTCGGATGCTTGTTCAGGAATGTGGTTATTTTTCTGCTTTCCCAATCTAGTTTCAGCGCAAGAATTATTTCCTGAGAAGTATAAGCGCCTTTTGCGAGCAATTCGAGTATTTCTTTTTCTATATCACGGTTTTCAGGGATGTATTTTTCTGTTGGTTCATTAGCGACCGAGAGCTCTGATGTTTGAAAAAGTGTGATATCTTGTTTTACTTTGGTTTGTTCTATTTCTCCGTTCATTCCAACCGGCAAAGCACCGAGTTCCACTAATTTCAGATTTGCATTCTTTTCTTTTGCCTGAGGTAATCGGACATAGATGGAACGATGGCGTCTTAACCCTTCTATAGCACCTTCCCAGGTTCCTCCTTTAGCATCCGATTCAGCCACATAAATCTCATTTGCTAAGCCGTAGATATATACATTGCGTGCCATTGCCAAACCAACTTCCCAGCCTGCCTGCGGAAAAAAAGTGCTTAATACCAATACTTTCCCGTTTACAATCTGTTCGTAGTATTGTTTAAGTCCCGACCGGAAAGTAAGAATTCCCTGTGGAAGCACGATAATGCTTTTTCCTTTGGCGCCAAGAGCACTATCCAACGCTTGTTTGTCTACTCCTTTGGCAAATCCGCTTACGATCACTTTTTCTTCTGCTGCACATTTGCGGGCGACGGTATCGGTAAACCGAAGAGCTGTCTCGCCTGCATTGCGCGAACCGACAATGGCTACCGCATTTTCCTGCAAAAGACTTTTCCTGCCTTTGATATACAATACGGTAGGACTGCTTTTGGTCTTGAGATTTTCTTTCAGCACGTTTGGATAATCAGGCGAATTAATGGGTATAAGCTGAAACCCTTCGTTTTGCAACTGCTCAGCGATAAACGAGAAGCGGGGTAAATCATTTTTCGCTGCTTCAATGTCGGTTAATTCCTTTTCATTGAATGCAAAAATCTTCAATTGTTGCTGTTTTTCAAGGGCAAAAAATTCGGCCCACGACAATTGATGCTCATGAATTACCTGAACCACCAACTTATTGATACGTTCAGTTTGCCAACGTGGCAAATGAGCTATCGCTATCCAGTATGTATTTTCCAAAAGTTCGGCCATTTTTCTTAATTATGTGATTATACAAATGGTTTTAAATAGTAAATGAATAAATCGTAAATACCCTCAGTCCAAATCTCCTCCCACTGTGCGGGCAATTACCAATGGAGCTATCATTTCGGCATTCAGGCTTGTTAAATATGAGCCGATCTCTTTCATCGTGTGACCACTGTCGAAAATATCGTCGATCAGCAGAATTTTTTTTCCTGCAATTTCTTCAGGTGATTCATAAATAAATTTTCCGTGTACATTTTCCCTTTTGGAAATGCCGCTGTGCAACAACTTTTGTGCTTCGGTGTGCGTGGATTTTTTAAGTTTATCCGAGAAAGGTATTTTCAGTGTTGATGCCAATTTTTCAGCAAAATGCTTCACCAAATCGCCCGATTCGGTAGGAGGTACAAATACCAGCAAATCAAATTCTGTACTTCCATAATGTTTCCGGTAAGCTTTTAACGTAAGTGTCAGCAACCAATCAGGGAAATCACCACCGGCCCCGTATTTCGAAAAATGCAGGGCAGCACCTACATTCGACACCCCATAATACGAAGCAGCCACACCATCCACTATTTTGCTTCGTTGTGTTTTTACTTCTAACAAAGGGAAATAGGTTTCCATGAACTCCTCAAGTTTCAAGGCCAATTCTTCCGTAATATCTGCCGGCAACACCTTATTCATGTCGTTATCGCAAATACCGCATTCTCCCTGACTGTCATCTCCTAAGTAATTACAAAGATATTGCATTCGGCAGGTCTTCAGTGCTGTAAAATTAATCATTTTTTCCAATTCTTCGTGCTGTGATCGGCGCAAAAGTTCAAATTTCGAAAAATCAGGTTCAGGTGCATCGGGATTATAAAAATACTTCTTACTGTTGCCCTGTTGTTCATTCACAATGCCTTGTTCCATTAGATCCGATAGGATGACACTTACCTCCGTCTGTTTCATATTGGTAGCTTTGATAATTTCATTCCTACTCAATAGTGCTTTTTTTGTTACGGCAATCACCCGCTCATATTTCAGTACCGAAGGTTTGGTCCCCTCAATAAAATTCAAAGGCAATTCATTATCATGTTCCGGATTGTACAACAAGATGGCATAAGCAATTTCACCATCACGTCCTGCGCGACCTATTTCCTGATAATAATGTATGGGCGACTGTGGCATTTGGGTATGAATTATAAAACGTATATCGGGCTTGTCAATTCCCATCCCTAACGCATTGGTTGATACTACACAATCATATTTATTCGCTATAAAATCCGCCTCCACCCGCATACGCGTATCAGCATCAAGTCGGCCACTGTAGGCTGCCGATTTATAACCCAGAAACTGCAACCAATTGGAAAAGATATCCGTACTGGTTTGTGTTCCGGTATAGATAATTCCTGTTTTCTTGAGTTTGGGCATATACTTTGCTAGCCAAAAGAATTTCTCATCTTCATTTTGAACCTGTACCACAAACAAGCGTAAGTTGTGGCGCAACAGCTGGCCGCGTACAGCTATTAAATCGGATCCCACCTGTTCAATAATATCAGCCTGCACCCTTGGAGTTGCCGTTGCTGTTGTAGCCAAAACAGGAAAATTCTTTGGCAGTAACCGTACCAGATTTACTATTCGTCGGTAGTTGGGACGGAAACTTTGCCCCCATACCGATATGCAATGTGCTTCGTCAATTACTATCATGGCAATTTTCATTTCGCGGGCTGCACTAATCCATCCGACATTCTCCATGCGCTCCGGAGCAATATACAGGATGTCTAATTCGTTGTTTCGAGCTTGTTCAATAATTGCCTCATTTTCTTCAATTTCCTGATTGGAATTGATAGCCGCCGCCCGTATCCCTTTGTCCTTCATGCTCCGTACCTGATCACGCATCAAAGCAATCAGGGGTGAAAATACAATGGTTATACCCTCCAATTGTGTAGCCGGAAATTGAAAACAAAGCGATTTTCCATAGCCTGTTTTTTCGATAAATAACACACGATGCCCCGCCATCAATTGCTCTATTACCTGCCATTGCAAATCGTGAAATTGTTCGAATCCAAACAGTTCATTCAGTATTATTTCGGCTTCTGTACGGGTCATTCGGGTTTTCAATCCATTTTAAATAATTCTATATTTTTCGTGAGATAAAGTCGAACTTCTTCTGAAAGATCACCCAAATTATCAATACGAATTGCATTGTCATGAAATTGGTTTATAATTGTGAGCAAATATCTTGAACACCTTATTCCAACATATCTGTGGGCAATATGTTTGTCTTATTTTGATAGTTCCATATTGAAGATTTTTTATATTTATTTCGCGATTTATGATGAAAATCTATCACAAAATCAACTTCCAAAGATAAATAAGATATTTAAAAACACCAAGATTTTTCGGAAAAATATACAGTATATTAGTTTGTTATCCAAGCTGTTTATTGCAAAAAAACGCGGAGTTTGATGATCTCAAACTCTGCGTTTTGGTATTTTGCAAAAAATAATTGTGTTTAATGGTGGAATGTTTCCACTTCTTCGGGATTGTGTTTGTGTTTAAAGAATATGGCAAACAGCACAGCCACTACCAAAGAATAAGCGGCAAAAATAAGCCAGATACTTGACCAATCTTTCACATGGGTTACGGGGTCTTCGAACCATTTTGCAATGATCAGTCCGGCGGTAATGTTCCCTAGCACGGCGCCTACACCGTTAGTCATGAGCATAAATACACCTTGTGCGGACGATTGAATTTTTGAGTCGGTATTTTTTTCAACGAATAAAGCGCCTGATATATTGAAGAAATCGAAGGCCATTCCGTAGATAATACAAGAACCAATGATAAGTGCGAAACCAAGAATGGAATTATCGGCCAGCCCGAATAACCCAAAACGCAACACCCAGGCTAACATGCTGAATAGCATTACTTTTTTTATTCCGAAACGTTTCATAAAGAAAGGAATGGCAAGGATGAAAAGTGTTTCTGAAATTTGTGATACCGACAGGATAATTGTGGAGAAATTATTGATAAGTTCGCCTTTAGGGAAGATGGTGTCATCTTGTAAGAAACTGTCGCCATAAGCGTTTGTCAGCTGCAAAGAACCGCCAAGCAACAGACTGAACACAAAGAAAAGCGCCATTTTCTTTTGTTTAAACAGTACGAAGGCTTCGAGCCCAAGTTTCTGTACAAGCGATTTTTTCACGTTTGTTTTTGCTTCCTTTTCTTTCTTTATCACAGGGAGGAAAAAGAATGCAAAAAGTGACAAACCAAATGCCACAATGGCCGAAATAATAAAGGATACTTTTATGCTCATACCCAGGCCCCAGTCTTTTGTAAACATATTTGTAATCCACATGGCCACAATAAAACCTACAGTTCCCCATACACGGATGGGCGGAAAGTATTTGGTCGGATCTTTGTCTTCATTTTTTAAAATCGAAAAACCAATTGAATTATTCAGTCCAAGCGTTGGCATATAAAAACACATAGCCACAAAGAGTACCCAGAAAAATGTTAAAGGAGCATCGATAAAAGGAAGGATACACATGGTTGCACCAAAAAGTAAATGCAAAATGGCGTACACATAATTGGCTTTCCATTTATCGGCAATAATCCCGAACAAGGTTGGCATAATCAATGAAGCAAAGCCCATTGTGGAGAATACCAAACCAAACTCTGCTCCATTCCATTTTTTTTCAACAAAGCCATAATGCCCAAGTGTCATCATCCAGGCTCCCCAGACAAAAAACTGAAGGAAATTCATAATTGTCAATCGAAATTTTAATCCCATAATATTGTGTTTAAAGTTTTGTGAATAATTAGACGTAGAAACAAATAGGCTTGTCTCTACATAGGTTTTATTTTTCTTCTTTTCGTTTAATAGCATCCCTAATGTTGACAGCCAGTTCGTATTTTTCTTCCTTGACGGCCATATTCAGTATTTCATTTAAATCTTCGAGCGACAAAAGATCCAGTTCGTCGTTTGTCAGTTCTTCGGCATCAACTTCATCTTTGTCAAATGCGTAAGCTTCAGGTTCACTGTCTATTACAGTGCCTACAATGTCGATAATTCCTGATTTGATATAAATAGGAGAGTCTGAGCGAACAGCAAGTGCAACTGCATCTGAGGTTCGGGCATCGAGAACAAAACTGTTTTCTCCATTTTTAATGTGTAGTTCCGAATAAAATACATCGTTTACCATATTGTAAATAAGTACCTTTTCCAGCTTAGAGCCATAGAGGTTCAGCAGATTAAATATCAGATCGTGTGTAAGCGGTCGTGGTGGTTTTTTACCGTTCAGTTTAAGTGCAATAGATTGAGCTTCGGGTTCGCCAATCATTACCGAGAATCTGCGGTTTCCCTCAGTTTCGCTCAGCACTAGTCCGTAGGTGCCTACAACGGTTTGATTATATACTAATCCTGTAATTGTCAGTTTGATTTCTGCATCCATAGTTGTTCGTTTTTTCTGAAAAAATGAGAACAAATATAGTTATATTTTTAAAAGAAAATTCCCCTTTTTTTATTTAATAATTATAATTATTCGGGAAAAACAGCCTTTCGAACTTTTTTCCGACTATTTCATTAGTGTATGTAGCATGAAATGAAAAATATATGTACTTTTGTCGCCCGAAATAAAATGAAAAAGATTTTAAAAAATATTTTTGTCCGTACGTGGGGATTGATGATGTCCACAACTGCTACCTGGGAGGACATAGCCGAAGAAAACTGCAAAGAGAATGATCCTTTTTTGCGTTTTGTTTTGCCGTGGATTGCTTTCAGTACTTTTATAATATTAATTTTCGATGCGCTCTATGCCGAAGTCAAATTCATTGAAACCGGTTTTGTTCACGCCTTTATCAATGTAATAGCGCTGCTGGGGGCTTATTATTTCACATTGGCAATTACAAGCTCATTTCTTAAAAAAAATATGTCTGGCATTTATTCGGTAATAAAAGTCGAAAAAATAGTGGCGTATTCATTTTCAGTGATTTATGTATTGAAAGTGGTGGCGGCAGTGATCCCGAGTTTGTTTTTTCTACAGATTCTGGATGTGTATACAGTTTATATTGTGTGGGAGGGTTGTCGTGTTATTTTTAATATCGACGAAGATGACCGCGGAAAAATAATGCTTTTTATAAGTTTATCCATTATCTTTACACCTATGTTTATAAAAAGAGTTATTTTGCTCATGTTGCCTGCGTTTTAGCGGTCGACTTTTTTTAGAAAAGAAATTATGTTTAAAAATTCAAATATACTGATCAGAAACAAACGCGCCACTTTCGATTACGAAATTATGGAGCGTTATGTTTGTGGTATTCAGCTTTATGGAACCGAAATTAAATCTATTCGGGATGGTAAGGCTGGCTTGTCGGATACTTTTTGCACGTTTATCAACGATGAATTGTGGGTAAGAAATATGCACATTGCCACTTATTTTTTCGGGACTTATAACAACCACGATGTTCGCAGGGATCGTAAACTTTTACTTACCCGCCGCGAACTGAAGAAACTGATACGTGGTACCAAGGAAACCGGATTTACAATAGTTCCCACCAAACTTTTTATCAACGAAAAGGGTCTGGCAAAACTCGAAATAGGCTTGGCGCGTGGTAAGAAAAACTACGATAAGCGCGAAAGTCTGAAAGAGAAAGAAGATAAACGGAACATTGACCGGGCGATGAAGCACTGATGCTAAAGACCTGATCAATTATAAAAACACAAAATAAGGTTCTGAATTCATATTCAAAACCTTATTTTTTTACTCCGATTTTCATTTTATTTTCGACATGAACCTTTCTATATCAATCAAAGCTCTTTCGTGCGTGCCGGTACCAATTATATCACCTTTGCTATCAGTAGCTTCAAGCGTAAACCTGTAAAGCCTTCCTTCAGTTTCGGTAAGTGTCGCCGTACAGCTTATTTTTTCTCCTACCGCACTTGCTTTTAAGTGTTTAACGCATATAGAAGTGCCTACGCTTGAACTGCCGTCGGGAGTTTCAATCAGTTGCATGGCCGTGTTCTCCATAAATGCGATCAGCGCGGGCGTAGAAAATACGGCTAATAATCCAGAGCCAAGTCGCTCAGCTGTCTGACTGTCGGTAACTATTGTGGTTTGTGTAAGTTGTTTATTCATTATTCAATTTTTTTTAGTGTTCAATTTCAACCATTTCATATATTCGTTAAGTTCGGTTTTCACCTCGGGTGCAAGTATCAGCAGACCGATAATGTTCGGAACAGCCATCGACAGCACCAACATATCGGAGAAATCGATAAGGGCATTCAGACTCAATACCGAACCTAAGGCAGTAATTATTAAAAATACGATTTGATAAGCTCTTGTTGCATAAATTCTTTTTCCCAAATGCTTTTCGCAGGCATCTCCCACCAAAAAATCGAAACTCTTAACACCGTAGTACGACCATGAAATGATAGTGGTGTAAGCGAATAGAATGATAGTGGGCAACAAAAGATAAGGAAACCATGCCGAAACAGTAGAAAATGCGGCTGATGTAAGCGCTGTTCCGGCTAAATTGTCGGGATTGACATACAACCCCGAAACGATAATCACCAATGCCGTCATTGTACAAATAACAACGGTATCGATAAATGGCTCAAGCAATGCTACCAGACCTTCGGTAACCGGTTTCTGTGTTTTTACAGTGGAGTGAGCAATCGCAGCTGACCCGATGCCCGCTTCGTTGGAGAAAGCGGCTCTCCTGAACCCTATGATCATTACACCTACAAAACCACCTTTGGCGGCATCGGCATTGAAAGCGCCATTGAGAATTAGTCCGAAAGCATCTCCTACGTGTCGATAATTAACGCCAATTACTATAATGCAGGATACGATATAGAAAATGGCCATCAGAGGAAAAAGTTTATCGTTTACATTCGCTATCCCTTTTATCCCGCCAATAATCACCACACCTACCAACACAGCAATCAATATCCCCAACCAAATCTGATAACCATCGAGAAGAGGAAAAGTAATAATCGTTTGTGCCACTACCTGATTGGACTGGAACATATTGCCAATACCAAAAGCGCCAATGCTTGCAAAAGCAGCAAAAAGTATCGCGAGGATTTTTCCGGTTTTTGCCCAACCTTTTTTGGCTAATCCATATTTTAAATAATACATTGGTCCACCCGAAACTGTATTGTCAGTATTTATTTTTCGGTATTTTACGCCTAATGTACATTCGGTAAATTTAGTAGTCATGCCGAGCAGTCCCGCTACTATTAACCAAAAAGTGGCTCCCGGTCCGCCCAAAGAAATGGCCACTGCCACTCCTGCTATATTTCCTAATCCTACCGTGGCGGCACAAGCGGTGGCTATAGCCTGAAAATGTGAAATTTCGCCATCGTGTCCATCTTTGTCGTATTTGCCCATGGCCAGATCGATGGCATGTTTAAATCCTCTCAGATTGATAAACCTAAAATAAATTGTAAAGAATAAAGCTCCGAAAATAAGCCATATAATTATAAACGGGATTTTAATTCCAAGTTCAAAACCTAAAGCAGCAAATGGATCCCAAAACAAAATTTTGTCGAGAAAAGAAACTATAGGTTCAAAAAAACGATTCACATTATTGCTGAATGCACTAACGGTATCTTGTGCAAAGAGGAGAGGGGATGCGAAGAAAAGCATGCATAATGTAAGCGTTTTTCTCATATATTCATATTTTTTGTGCAAATATACAAATAATCTCTAACTTTACGTTGTAAGAAGTTTGTTGCAAGTGCTGTTTTTTTAGCACAAAAAACGGGCAGGTGAAGAATTTTAAACTTCACTTGCCCATTCTCTTTTTTTTGAATGCTAAAAATATCTTCGTATAGAATACAAAGAATTATCCAAGCAAGGTGAGCAATAATCCGGCAGCTACAGCCGAACCAATTACACCTGCTACATTAGGTCCCATAGCATGCATCAGCAAGAAGTTACCCGGATCTTCTTCCTGACCAACTACCTGCGAAACACGGGCGGCCATCGGTACAGCCGAAACACCAGCCGAACCAATCAATGGATTCATTTTCTCCTTCAAGAACAAATTCATAAACTTGGCCAATAGTACACCGCCGGCAGTTCCAAACGAGAAAGCCAATACTCCGATGACCATAATCATTATGGTTTGCAGATTTAAGAATGCACTTGCAGTAGCAGTTGCCCCTACTGTAATACCAAGGAAGATCGTTACAATGTTCATTAACTCGTTCTGAACTGTTTTGCTCAATCGTTCCACGACACCACTTTCGCGCATAAGGTTACCCAACAACAAGCTACCAACTAATGGAGCCGCAGGAGGTAACAACAGCGAAATAAAGGCTGTAGCGAAGATAGGAAAAATAATTTTCTCTTTTTTCGATACAATACGCAACTGTTTCATGCGGATAAGCCGTTCGCTTTTCGAGGTTAACAACCTCATAATTGGCGGCTGAATTACAGGCACTAAAGCCATGTATGAATAGGCAGCCACAGCAATAGGGCCTAACAAGTGAGGCGCTAATTTAGAGGTAAGGAAAATGGCCGTTGGACCATCAGCACCACCGATAATACCGATAGAAGCTGCTTCCTGAGGCGTGAAACCCAAACCTACAGCTGCTAAATAGGTAGCAAAAATACCTAACTGCGCAGCAGCACCTAATAGCAAGCTTTTAGGATTGGCTAACATAGGACCAAAGTCGGTCATAGCGCCCACACCCACAAAAATAAGACATGGGTATATCCCAAGTTTTACTCCCAGATAGAGATAATCGAGCAGACCGCCTTTTTGAACAAAAGATTCCCAGTGTACATGTCCGCCGGCAAATAAATCACCATTGAACAGTCCTGCGCCCGGCAGATTGGTGAGCAACATTCCAAAAGCGATAGGCAAAAGCAATAATGGCTCAAACTGTTTCACTATGGCCAGGTATAACAATACGCAAGCAATGATTATCATAACTATAGTTTCCCATGTGAGTCCGGCAAAACCTGTGCTCGACAGAAAATTCAGCAAGCTTTCCTCCACATAAGATAAGCCTGATCCCGAAGCATCTGCACTTACCTGCTCAGTAGCTGCTACAAGAGCAGAGTCGGGAGCAACAGTTTGCGCCCCTACCGACATGGTGATACTTGCAAATAGAAAAGCAAATAAAATTAAAATATTCTTTTTTGTCTTCATTTTATATTCTCTTAATTACAAGTATTTATTCAATATCAAGCAATAAATCGTCCTGCATTACGCTCTGACCTGCTTGCACATGAATAGTCTTTACAACTCCATCTTTTTCGGCTAAAATGCTGTTTTCCATCTTCATCGATTCGAGTGTGAGCAGTAAATCACCGCGTTTTATTTGCTGACCTACTTTAACAGCTACTTTTATTACACTTCCCGGAAGTGGTGATTTTACAGGTTTTGCAACACCCGATGACTTTGGCGCCGGAGCTGCTGCCGGTTTCGGCGCTTCTGTGGTGTTAGTTGTTTTTGTAGGTTGAGCTACAGGAATTTCAGTGTCTGTTCCTTCGAAATCAATCAGAATGTCATCCTGCATTACGCTTTGTCCGGGTTGTACGTGTATGTGACGGATGATACCATCGTGCTCGGCAAGGATGTTGTTTTCCATTTTCATCGATTCCATGGTGAGCAATACATCGCCACGTTTTACCTGTTGACCATTGCTTACAAGCACTTTCATGATACTGCCCGGAAGCGGAGCCTTGATGGCATTTGCTACTACCGAGCGTGCAGGTGTTTTAATGGCAGCCACTTTTCCTGCCGGTTTGCGGCTCATGGTGCTCATTGACGATGCTTTTTCCTGTTTTTCTATTTCTACAGTGAACGGCGTTCCGTTCACTTCGATTTCGGCAATGTTGTGTTCTATTTCGTTGATTGAAACTTCGTATTCACTGCCATCTATTTTAAATTTGAATTTCTTCATAATAATTATTTTACCAGATTATTTAAACCATAAATTTTAGAACTCCATGGGGAGTAACGCCTTTCGACAGTTTTGATTGTGATAACAGCGCTTTCCTCGTCGTGTACTTCGGCATAAAACAAATGCAAAGCCATGGCTATGGCTGCACTGTCGCCACTCGATAAGTGATCTTCAACATATTCTTTTTCGGTTGGTTGAACAGAATTCGAATCGCTTTCGATCATTTTTTTTGGAACACGAACTTTTGGTGCCACTACTCTACTGAAAATGTTCAGAACGAACACAATCAATATTAGTAGAACGAACACCATTGTGATCGAGAAAAAAACTACATTGAAGGCATCAGCCCAATTTACTGCTAATATTTTCATCTTGAAATTAATTATAATGGAATATTAGAATGTTTTTTCAATGGATTCACTACCTTTTTGGTTTGCAGCGCCTGGAATGCACGGATCACGCGGAAACGTGTGTTGCGTGGTTCTACAATATCGTCGATATAGCCATATGATGCAGCCTGATAAGGATTGGCGAATTTTTCTTTGTATTCGTTTACTTTTTCGTCTACAAATTTAGCTCTTTCTTCAGGATCGGTAATAGCAGCAATAGCGCGACCTTCGAGTACTTCGATAGCTCCAGCTGCACCCATTACTGCAATTTCGGCAGTTGGCCATGCGTAATTAAAGTCTCCACGTAATTGTTTAGAACTCATTACATCGTGAGCACCTCCGTAAGATTTACGTAGGGTAACGGTTACTTTAGGAATTGTAGCTTCGCCATAAGCAAACATAAGTTTTGCGCCATGTGTGATAATACCTGCGTATTCCTGAGCCGAGCCCGGTAAAAATCCGGGAACATCAACAAGCGTAAGTACAGGGATGTTGAAAGCATCGCAGAAGCGAACAAAACGTGCGGCTTTGCGTGCCGAATCGCAGTCGAGTACTCCGGCAAGGAACTTAGGTTGATTGGCAACGATACCTGTAGAAACACCATTGAAACGAGCGAATCCCACAATAATATTACGAGCGTAGTCGGCATGTATTTCGAGGAATTTACCATAATCGGCAATACCGCTAATCACCTGTTTCATATCGTAAGGCTGATTCGGATTGTCGGGAATGATTGAATTTAAGGCATCTTCCAAGCGGTTGATAGGGTCGGTACATTCTTCAATCGGCGCTTCTTCTAAGTTGTTTTGAGGCAAATAAGAGATTAATTCGCGGATTGTTTCAATACCGGCTTCTTCGTTGGCAACGCGGAAGTGAGAAACGCCCGATTTGCAGGAGTGAACATCGGCACCACCAAGGTCTTCGGTAGAGATGTCTTCGCCAGTAACTGATTTTACAACCTTAGGACCTGTTACGAACATATATGAGTTTTGTTCGGTCATAAGGATAAAGTCGGTGAGGGCAGGAGAGTATACGGCGCCACCGGCACAAGGGCCGAAAATGGCAGATATCTGAGGAATAACACCAGAAGCTAAAATATTGCGTTCGAAAATTTCGGCATATCCGGCCAATGAAGTCACACCTTCCTGGATGCGGGCGCCTCCTGAATCGTTGATGCCAATAACAGGACAACCAATTTTCATGGCCATGTCCATTACTTTACAAATTTTCTGAGCCATTGTTTCGGACAAAGAACCACCGAAAACAGTGAAATCCTGAGCGAAAACGAATACAGTGCGGCCATCGATAGTGCCATGACCAGTGATTACACCATCGCCAAGGTATTTTTCTTTGTCCATGCCGAAGTTGGTGCAGCGATGGGTCACGAACATATCGAACTCTTCGAAACTTGAATCGTCCAACAGCATGTGAATTCTTTCGCGAGCCGTAAATTTACCCTTCGCATGCTGCGAAGCAATTCTTTTTTCACCACCTCCCAATTTGGCTTTTACGCGCAAATCAATAAGATTTTGAACTTTCTTAGTATTTTCCATTTTATATAAATATTGATGAATCCTGTAGCATCACCATCCGGATCACGTGCCATACTAATGCACTACAGGTGTTTTTTTCGGAAATTGATTTATTTGTTAGGGTTTTCGCAAAACTCGGTGAGTACACCAAAAGTCGATTTAGGGTGAAGAAAAGCAATGTTCAACCCTTCGGCTCCTTTGCGGGGCGATTTGTCGATCAAACGAACTCCGTTTTCAGCCACGCTGTCGAGATTTTCCTGTAATCCCTCTACTGCAAATGCAATGTGGTGAACTCCTTCTCCTTTGTTTTCGATAAATTTGCCTACCGGTCCTTCAGGGTCGGTCGATTCTAAAAGTTCAATTTTGGTTTGTCCAACCTTGAAGAATGCAGTTTTTACTTTTTGTTCGGCTACTTCTTCTACTGCATAGCATTTTAATCCCAATACATTTTCGTAGTAAGGAATAGCTGTTTCGAGGCTTTTTACTGCAATACCTAAATGCTCAATATGAGTTAAATTCATAATGTGTGAAATTTAATTTGTGTAATATGTTTTTGTATTTAAATTTTCAATAATAGTCTTAAATGCAAGGAAATATTGATCGATTAATTAAAGAAATTTTTCCGTATTTTCTTGAATTTCGCACAAAATTACTATAATTATTCAGGATAATCAACGAAAAGTAGAATAATTTTCATTTTTTTTTATTTATTCTGATAATCAATAGTTTAAGTATTTTATTTTAAAATGAGATTTATTGAGTCCTACATGCTGATTTTGCATCGCTATTTTTAAATTAGAATCTGAAATACAGATAGTAGGAATATAGCTCAGGTGTGTTTGGTGCTTGTGAATTCAAATTTCAGTGATTACAGCTTCAGCCAAGCCGAAATGAACAATAATTGAAGTACGATGTTTATACATGTTAAACTATTTTCAAGGGTTCGGGCTGACGTTGGTTCGGACTTTTTTTATTTTCTTTTCGAAAGCATGATAATTGGATGCATTTTCGTCCGATATTCTGCTTTTCGGATATTTCTGAAAGAGTGTTAATTTATTCAGAATATAAATGTTTTTATATTTTCTTTTGTACTTTAGCCGCTGCATTGAAGTAATTAAGTGTTATGTGTGAATTTATTTTAACTATATGCTTTTAATTCTTTGTTTATTAATAAGATATTAAACAATACAATTTTTACATCCAATTTGATTTTATGAGAAAGCTATCCGTTTTATTAATGAGCGCTATTGTTAGTGTTGCTGTGTTGTTCAGTTCGTGTAAAGGAAATGATAATGATATTGATGATCCGACCAAGACCGTGAACTTAGTGTCGCAGTTTGTTTACGATGGGATGTCGTTGTATTATTTATGGTCGTCGGAGATGGAAAAGAAACAACCTCGTGTTTCAGATTCAATTCCCGGAAAATATTTTCAAAGTGTGCTGAGCAGCACGGATGCTGATCATGGTTGGTCGTTTATTACCGATGATGTGCAGGGCTTGATGGCTGAGTTCGCCGGAACTCCGAAAGAGTTTGGTTTTTCTCTTGTTTTTGCGTATGCTAATACAGCTCAGACCGAATATTATGCCATAGTTAAATATGTTTTTCCTAACTCGCCTGCGTATAGTGCGGGAATACGACGGAACAGCGTTATAACAAAAATTGACGGTAAAGCCATTACTATAGATAATTATAGCGGCCTTTATGGTGACAATGCTGTTGCGCTTACTTTGCAGAAATTTGTTGGCAATCAACTTATTGCTGACAAAGAAGTGACAATTTCGCCTTCTACACTTTCAACGAATCCGGTGCTTTACACTGAAATTTACGAAACAGGAGGTAAAAAAATTGCTTATTTGTTCTATACCGATTTTATAAGTAATTACAATAGTTCACTTTATGAGGCTTTTAGTCGTTTTAAGCAAGCCGGAGTTACGGATTTGGTACTCGACTTGAGATATAATCATGGTGGAGCAGTAACGGCAGCTACTTATTTGGCATCGTTGATAGCTCCAAGAGCAGTTGTCGAAAGTAAATCGCCCTATGCCCGGATGTCCTACAATAAAGAGTTGAATGCGTATTTCGATGAAAAAAATATCAGCCGTACCGATAGCCTTGGAGTATTTGATGCTAATTTACCTAATCCGCTGGGAGCCAATTTGAATCTGAATAAAGTGTACATTATTGCCACAAATGATTCTTATTCGGCTTCCGAGTTAACTGCCTTTTGTTTAGAGTCTTATATGAATGTAGTTCACATTGGTGGACGTACCGGAGGGAAATATACAGCCTCGTGGACGATACATCCTTTTGATGAAGAAATTGGTGTGCCTATTTACGAAGAAAGCAAGATGTCGGCTTCTTTGAAAACGAAATTAGAAAACTGGGCCATGCAACCTATCGTAGCCAAATACACAAATAAAAGTGACAAAGATTTTTCAACTCCTGGTTATTTGGAACCTGATTACTCTTTAATAGAAGGATTTGGCTATCTCTCGGCCTGGACGCAGATAGGTGATACAAAAGATGTGCTGTTAGGGCAGGCGCTATACCTGATAACAGGAGATGCGAATTTCAAACCATCGATGAGTGTAGCGCCACAAAAAATACGCTCCAGTGCAGATGCAACTATCCGTTTGAAAAATCCAAAGGAAAGACGCAGTGAGTCGGTACTGCTCGATAATGTGAAAATGAACCACGAGGATGTGGATGCCATTTTTAAATCGCAGAAAGCATTGTAAAGCTGAAAATTGGTAAAATTGACTATAAAAAAAACCGGATGTGTTCGCATCCGGTTTTTTTATAGTGTGTGGTAAATCTTATATTTCCTGCGACCGGTTATTCCAGTCTATTTGTTCCTGTACCATTGCATCGAGCACTGCTACTGCTGTCATATTTACAATGTCGCGAACAGAGCTTTCAACGTCCAAAATGTGGATTGGTTTTTTTAATCCCATTTGTATCGGACCAATCGATTCGGCCAATCCCATTTCGAGCATTAACTTATAAGCCGTATTTGCTGAACTCAGGTTAGGGAAAATTAGTGTGTTTACATCTTTGCCTGCAAGCTTTGTGAATGGGTATTTTGCGTCGCGTAACTCTTTGTTTAAAGCAAATGTAACCTGCATTTCTCCATCTACCACCATCTCCGGATAATTGCTATGAAGGGTTGAGACTACTTCGTGCACGCTGGCAGGACTTCCTTGCTTGTCCGAGCCAAAATTAGAATACGAAAGCATGGCCATTACAGGTTCATGATTGAAAAATTTAACTGTATTGTAGGTCAGTTTAGCTACATCGATAAGCGTTTCCGAAGTTGGATGGCGGTTAAAAAGTGTATCGGTGAGGAAGAAGGTTCCTTTCTTTGTGTTCATAATGTGCATGGCACCAATGTGTTTCAAGCCATCCCGAATGCCAATTACTTCTTTTGCGGCCTGAATGGAGTCAGTGTATTTTGTATACACACCGGTAATTAGTGCATCGGCATCTCCTACTTCGACCATCATCATGCCAAAATAATTTCGCTCATACATTTTTTCGTAAGCTTCGTCGAACGTCATTCCTTCACGACTCCTTTTATCGGCAAGTATCTGTGCAAATTTCACTCTACGATCTTCTTCGCGGTCGTGGCGAAGATTAATAATTTCAATGCCAGTTAAATCGATGTGGTTTTCGGCTGCAATGTTACCAATTTTCTCTTCGTTACCGAGCAAAACAGGGAAACAAATGCCTTCGGCCAATGCTGCCTCGGCAGCTTTAAGCATATTGATGTGATTCGATTCGGAGAATACCACGCGTTTTGGGTTGGAACGGGCTGTTTCGTAGAAACGACGAAGCATTTTATTGTCATGTCCCATCATTT
Source organism: uncultured Paludibacter sp. (assembly GCA_964390175.1). GTDB lineage: Bacteria > Bacteroidota > Bacteroidia > Bacteroidales > Paludibacteraceae > Paludibacter. Next base: position 7,295 of record CAYMHE010000014.1, on the reverse strand, counting down.
CGCGTAACTTATTGTTGTAGGCATTCCAGTCGGTGATTTCTTTTCGGGCAACTCCCGAGTCCATAGCGGCTTTGGCTACTGCCGGAGCAACAATGGTGAGTAGTCTGGGATCTAATGGTTTCGGGATAATGTAGTCGCGTCCAAAGCTCAATCTTTTCAGGTTGTATGCTGCATTTACAACGTCAGGAACAGGCTTTTTGGTGAGTTCGGCAATGGCGCGTACAGCTGCCACCTTCATTTCTTCGTTGATACTTTTGGCACGTACGTCCAAAGCTCCACGGAATATATAAGGGAAACCAAGCACATTATTGATCTGATTTGGATGATCTGAGCGTCCGGTGGCAAAAATTATATCCTGACGGGCTGCAATGGCATCATCGTACGAAATTTCGGGGTTTGGGTTGGCCAAAGCGAAAACGATAGGGTCGGCATTCATAGACTGAACCATTTCTTTGCTCAATACACCGGCAACCGATAAGCCGACAAAGACATCCGAGCCTTTCACAGCTTCGGGCAGTGTAGTAATGGTTCGATCGGTGGCAAAAGGTTTTTTGCGGGCATTTAAATCAGTACGTTGCTTGTTGATAACACCTTTCGAATCCACCATAACAATGTTTTCCAGTTTTGCGCCAAGCATCATGTATAGTTTTGTGCAGGAGTTGGCAGCAGCGCCGGCGCCATTCACCACTATTTTTATATCTTCAATTTTCTTTCCTGTAAGTTCGAGAGCATTGAGTAATCCGGCTGCCGAGATAATGGCTGTTCCGTGCTGGTCGTCGTGCATGATCGGAATATCAAGTTCTTCTTTTAATCTCTCTTCAATTTCGAAGCATTCCGGAGCTTTAATATCTTCAAGATTAATACCGCCGAAAGTTGGTGCAATTGCTTTTACAACCTGAATGAATTTTTCGGGATCTGTTTCGTTTACCTCTATATCGAAAACATCGATTCCTGCAAAAATTTTAAATAGCAAACCTTTTCCTTCCATAACTGGCTTGCCGGCCATGGCGCCAATATTGCCAAGCCCAAGTACTGCGGTACCGTTGGAGATGACTGCTACCAGATTTCCTTTTGCTGTGTATTCATAGGCACAATCAGGATTTTTTTCTATTTCCAGACAAGGTTCGGCTACGCCCGGAGAGTAAGCTAACGATAAGTCGCGCTGCGAGCTGTATGGTTTGGTGGGAACTACTTCAATTTTACCGGGTTTCCCCATTGAGTGATACAACAGAGCATCTTCTTTTGTTTGTTTTGCCATTATAGTATTAAATGTAAATTGTAATTATAGAGAGTGTTTTATTTAAAAATTGTTGCAAAATTACAAATAATAGAACCAATATACAATTAAAATGCCCGAAATTAATAGTTAATAATAGTTTTACTTTTCAAAGTGATGGTCATCGTGGTTGCGTTTAAAGTTTCTTCCCCATCGAAATCCCAGCTCTTTAAATTTCAATACCACTGGATGATTTGGCGAAAAAGTACCGGGTATTTCAGGGTTGTAAGTTGCATTGGCGGGTTGGTCTTTGCGGTAAGAATATTCTTTTTTCCAACGTAGCGGATTCAGGAATGGATTAATGTCAATCGCCATTCCGTAGGCATGTCTTGAATAGGAGACATTGCGATAGCAAAAGCTGTAGGTGTTGTTGGCTTGCATCGATAATTCATCGTTCCAGTTGTATTTAACCACCGGAATGACTTGTTCCACCGGAAATTTTTCTTTCAATATAAATTCAAATGCAGTTTTTATGTCTGCTACCAATTTTTTGTTTGTCAAAATCTGTCCACGGTGAATTTTTCCATCCATCGAATAGTATTCCACATCAATCAATTCCAGTTGCTCTGTCACGGAGCGGGGAGCTTTTGTTCCTTCAATGGCTTCGGCGAAGGTATAATTGCAATCGACAATAATTTCTTCGGGTGCTGAAGCGGCGACAGGTTGTTTTTTGTTGTCGTCGGTCGGTTGGCACGAAAGAATTAGTATCGAAAACAATAAGTAGAGAACTGGTTTTAATTTGTTCATTTGTTTGTGGTGATGCAGTGCTTTTTTTCTTTCAACGACAATTATTTGAAAAACAGAGATATAAAAATAAGGCTAATGACTGCGATGAAAAACCATAATATTATTCCTATAATCAGCGGTTTAACGCCTACTGCTTTTAGTGCTTTGCGCGATAAACCTGCGCCTATAAAGAAAAGAGTAAGCGTTAAACATTGTTTTGCAACCGATGCAATTCCATCAGTAATAGATTGTTTTATTGGTAGATAGGTGTTGATTAGCATAGCGATAACAAAAAATAGAATAAACCATGGAATATTTATTTTTTCGTCTTTCGATTTAAAATGAAAAGCTGTATAAATGGAAAGCGGAATAATCCAGAGCGCACGGGTAAGTTTTACGGTAGTGGCTACTTTCAGTGCTTCCTCGCCATAAGTAGCTCCGGCACCTACTACCGAACTTGTGTCGTGAATGGCAATGGCAGCCCACATCCCAAACTGATGTTGCGTCAGCCCCAGCCAATGGCCGAGTGTGGGGAATAAAAACAAGGCAATTGCATTCAGTATAAAAATAGTACCCAGCGAAACCGACATCTCATTCTCGTTGGCTTTGGCTACCGGGCCAACGGCTGCAATGGCGCTTCCACCACAAATAGCTGTTCCGGAGGCAATGAGGTAGGATTGTACTTTTCCTACTTTCAGCCATTTGCCAAGTAAAATTCCTAAAATCATAACGCTAACAACCGAGAAAATGGTGAAAACAATTCCATCCATTCCTGCGTTCATTGATTCGTTGAAATTCATTCCGAATCCAAGTCCTACCACCGAGGCCTGAAGAAGGTATTTCGACATTTTTTTGTTGAATGCCGGGTAGGGCGATTCGAAAATGAGCGCGAAAAGTAATCCGGCCAGCAGAGCTACTGGTGGTTTTACAAACGAAAATAGGCATGAAAAGGCAAGTAATATATAAAAAATGCGATTTAAACCTGTTGCCGGTAGAATGTTCTTCATAAAAAACGAGTATTGAATGAATATTTTGCTCGTTTCAAAACGGCTTTTGAAACGAGCAGCAAAATTACAATTTAATAAATGTGTAAACGAATAAATCAGATAAATTGATGCGAAAGATTGCATTTTAACAGGCAATGCCTTGTTTTGAAAAAGGAAACTTCTCTGTTTTTTGTTATCTTTGCAAACCATTAAAACATGAATTATAGATGCGTCTGAACTCCCTCTCCATACTCAATTACAAAAACATAAGCGAGGCGGAATTGAATTTTTCGCCCAAGATCAATTGTTTTATTGGTGACAATGGTATGGGGAAAACCAACTTGTTAGATGCTATTTATTTCCTTTCTTTCTGTAAAAGTCACTCTAATTCAATCGATTCTCAAAATATTCTTCACGATACCGAGTTTTTTATGCTTCAGGGAAAATACGCTGTGAACGAAAACGAAGAGGAGATTTATTGTGGTATGAAACGCAGGCAGAAAAAACAATTCAAACGCAATAAAAAGGAGTACGACCGTTTGTCGGATCATATCGGTTTGTTGCCGCTGGTGTTGGTGTCGCCTGATGATGCTGTTCTTATTTCCGAAGGTAGCGAAGAACGGCGGAAGTTTGTGGATGGTGTTATATCGCAATATAATAAACAGTATTTGCATACTTTGATGCTGTACAATAATGCATTGAAGCAGCGAAATGCTTTGCTTAAATCGGAATTTCCGGTCGACGATGCTCTGTACGAAATATGGGAAGAGCAAATGTTCAATTCGGGCACTTATATTTATGAGCAACGCAAAAATTTTATTGTTGAGTTTATTCCTGTTTTTCAGGAAATTTATGATAGTATCTCGGGTGGAAATGAAAAGGTAAGCCTTACTTATCTGTCGCAGCACGATAACCGTGATGTGAAAACATCGATGGTTGCCACGCGCGAAAGAGACAAGATACTCGGTTATTCTACTCAGGGAGTTCACAAGGACGAGCTTGAAATGTTGCTCGATGAATACCCAATGAAAAGGGTTGGTTCGCAGGGTCAAAACAAAACTTACCTCATTTCGCTCAAGCTGGCGCAGTTTTATTTTTTGAAACGTGTACATAATTTTTCGCCACTGCTGTTGCTGGATGATATTTTTGATAAACTGGATTCGAAACGCGTAAAAGAAATTATTCAATTGGTATCGGGCGATACTTTCGGACAAATATTTATTACGGATACCAATCGCGAGCATTTAGACGATTTGCTTTTCCAACTTAAGCAGGAGGCTACCATCTTTATGGTAAAAAATGGTGAATTTATTCGACAATAATTAAAATTTGCCCGGGTAAATCAATTTTTTTTTATCATCGCTAACTTCTCAACAAATCAATCCTTTAGTTTCATCATTAGATTTTTCAAATTTTTATTTTGGAATACTTTTTTCTGATATGTAAATTGTAATATCCTGTATTATAGTTATTTGAATTTTATTTTGGGAAACTTTGAATCTATTTATAGAAAATATGTGGAAAAATAAGTTGTTTTTGTTGAAAAAAATGCCTAACATTGTAGTTCGTTTGCGACAAAAAATGAACACTGATTAAAACATTTATTATTAAAATATTAAGAAATAACCGTGGAAACAAAAACTTACACACCCGAGGAAATTAAAGACGCTTCATTTGAGTTTTTCAAAGGCGATGACCTGGCAACCAAAGTTTGGTCAACAAAATACGCATTGAAAGATTCATTCGGCAATGTTTATGAACTGACTCCAGATGATATGCATCGGCGACTGGCAAGAGAAATTGGTAGAATTGAAAAGAATTATCCCAATCCGCTTACCGAAAGTGAACTTTTTGATCTTTTTAAAGATTTCAAATACATTGTTCCGCAAGGAAGCCCGATGACCGGCATAGGGAACGAGTATCAGGTAGCTTCGCTGTCCAATTGCTTTGTTATTGGATTTGCAGCTGACTCCGATTCATACGGAGCCATTATAAAAATTGACGAGGAACAGGTGCAATTAATGAAACGTCGTGGTGGTGTAGGACACGATTTGTCACATATTCGTCCTAAAGGTTCACCGGTAAAAAATTCAGCATTAACATCTACAGGAATAGTTCCTTTTATGGAGCGTTACTCTAATTCTACGCGCGAAGTGGCCCAGGATGGTCGTCGTGGTGCGTTGATGTTAAGTGTTTCGGTGAAACATCCCGATTCTGAGTCGTTTATTGATGCAAAAATGGAATCGGGAAAAATAACTGGTGCCAATGTGTCGGTAAAAATTCATGATGACTTTATGGAAGCTGCTTTATCGGGTGCGCCGTATGTGCAGCAATATCCTATCGATTCGAAAGATCCATGGTACAAGAAAAATGTTGATGCCAATGCTATTTGGAAAAAAATAGTACACAATGCATGGCAATCGGCCGAACCGGGAGTTCTGTTTTGGGACACAATTATTCGCGAATCTGTTCCCGATTGTTATGCCGATTTGGGATACAAAACAGTTTCAACAAATCCATGTGGCGAAATTCCGCTTTGTCCTTACGACAGCTGCCGCTTATTGGCTATCAATCTGTATTCGTACGTACAAAATCCGTTTACTACTGAAGCTAAATTCGATTTCGAGCTATTTTCGAAACATGTTGGTTTAGCTCAGCGTATTATGGATGACATTATTGATCTTGAAATGGAAAAGATAGAGAAAATAATGGCAAAAATAGAATCCGATACTGAGGACGATGATATTAAGCTCACCGAATTTCAGTTGTGGGAAAAAATTAAAGAAAAAACATCACAAGGACGTCGTACAGGCGTTGGTACTACTGGTGAAGGCGATATGTTAGCCGCCTTAGGGTATCGGTATGGTACCGACGAGGCTACCGATTTCTCTGAACTTGTACATAAAACAGTGGCGCTGGCTGCCTATCGCTCGTCGGTAAATATGGCTCGCGAACGTGGTGCATTTACTGTTTACGATGCTAAACGCGAGGAAAATAATCCTTATATTCAACGTTTGCGCGAGGCTGATCCAGAACTTTATGCCGAAATGGTTAAATATGGACGAAGAAACATCGCTTGCCTTACCATTGCTCCTACCGGAACAACAAGTATAATGACCCAAACAACTTCGGGTATCGAGCCTGTGTTTATGCCTGTGTATACCCGTCGCCGTAAGGTAAATCCGAATGATAAAGGCGTTCGTATTGATTTTGTCGACGAGAACGGAGATTCATGGGAGGAATATGTGGTTTTCCATCATAAGTTTGTGACCTGGATGGAAGTGAATGGTTATTCTACTACAAAACATTACAGCAAAGAAGAAATTGATGAGATTGTAGCTAAATCGCCTTATTATAAGGCTACTGCCAACGATGTGGATTGGTTGAAAAAGGTGCAGATGCAAGGTCGTATTCAGAAATGGGTTGATCACTCTATCAGCGTCACTATCAATCTTCCGAACGATGCCACAGAGGAACTTGTGGGCAAACTTTATGAAGAAGCATGGAAATGCGGATGTAAAGGTGCTACAGTTTATCGCGATGGTTCACGTGCCGGCGTTTTGATAGCTTCGCCCGAAAAGGAAGAGAAAAAAGAAGAAAAAACAGTTTGCTTCCCTTATGATGATGCTCACTTTGTTCGTCCTAAAGAATTAAAATGCGATGTGGTTCGTTTCCAAAATGCAAAAGACAAATGGATTGCTTTTGTAGGGCTCAAAGATGGCCGTCCTTACGAGATTTTTACCGGTTTGGCTGATGACGAAGAAGGAATTCTGTTGCCTAAAACTGTTGTGGACGGACGAATAATAAAAGTGGTGGATGAGAATGGCAACAAGCGATATGACTTCCAGTTTACAAATAAGCGTGGATTTAAAACTACAGTCGAAGGTCTTTCGCATAAATTCGATAAAGAATTCTGGAATTATGCTAAACTTATTTCGGGTGTTTTGCGCTACGGAATGCCAATTGATCAGGTAATTAAACTTGTGTCTGGTCTTCAGCTCGATAGCGAATCAATCAATACATGGAAAGTGGGAGTAGAGCGTGCACTGAAAAAGTATATTCCGGATGGAACACAAATATCAGAACAGTCATGCCCAAGTTGCGGACAAAAATCGCTGGTTTATCAGGAAGGTTGCCTTACCTGCAAAAACTGTGGTTATTCACGTTGCGGATAATTCGTTATTCGCTTAAAAACGAGAGTTTAACGTGTAGAGTTGACTTTGAAAAGTTCAGTCATTGAAACTCTATAATGAAAAAAGAACAAGCAAGTGAAATAAAATTTTCACTTGCTTGTTTTATTTTTATAT
>CAYMHE010000013.1:0-39486 GCA_964390175.1 uncultured Paludibacter sp. | reverse complement strand
GCGAGAAACAGTCCAAATCAGTCAGGTTTGGGTCCGTTTTCGCGAAAAACAGTCCGAATCAGTCCGGTTTCTGTTGTTTTCAGCTAGAATGGACCCATTCGGTCGGGTTCTGATCGTTTCCCGCTCAAACAGCTCCATTCAGCTCGAATATGAATGCTTTACGCCAAAAGTCATTCATTTTAGTCAGGTTTAGGTTCCTTCTTTTCAGCTACTGCCCTGCAAGCGACAATGTATAATCAAAATGGACAGCGCTGCGCTATTTCCTTTTTGGGATAAACCGATCCGGTATCAAACCAGCTAGACATTTCATTCTTATAAAAAGAAAATGGTTCAATACCGAATCGGCTCTGAGAAAAGTTTAAATGAGACAATCGGGTAACAGGTAATCACTACCTTGTGTAAATAACTAACCCTTATGAGTGAAAACATGTCAGATAATCCCGGTGTAAATATGAAGCAAAAAAAATCCTTATACAATAGAAAAATATAATGATTTTTTTATGGTCAAATTATACCATAAAACATTGGATTCCAAACCAGACAAGGTGAGGAAGTAAAAGCAGTAGGAGGAGAAATTAATCGATGGAAAGAAGATGATGCCTGAAAGCAAAGGCCACAATTTCGACTACATTGTTCAAATGCAGCTTTTCTTTGATATGTTCTTTGTGCGAATCTACCGTTGAAGGGTTGATACAGAGCTTTTCGGCCGTTTGTTTGGTGGATAAGCCCAGTGCCAGGCACTCAATAATCTCAATTTCGCGTTCGGTAAGTTGAAAAGGACGTTGTTTCGAGCCTTGTTGTTGCTCGGGTGCTTCGGAAAACACATATTTAGGAATGGTTTCGCCAAGAAAAAATCCGCGGCCTTTGCAAACAGCTTTTACCTGATCGACTATATCGTTGGTAGTGCTGTCTTTAGCAATATAAGCTCTTGCACCTGCCCTCATTGCACTCACTACAGCGCAATTGTCCTTGCGAAAGGTGAAGAAAATAACCTGCTTTCCCGGGTAAAGCTCCGTAATGGTGCGACAAGCTTCCAGCCCTTCGCCTTTTTGTTTAAAATCAATTTCGGTTAGTATCACATCACACTTTACAAGCGGAAGTAATTGCAACAATTCCGCCGTTTCGTTTGCTTCGCCACTGATACTGATCCAGTCGTAAGCTCTAAAAATCTGTTTCAGACCCTCCCGACAAACAACAGAGATGTCTGCTATGAAAACATGAATCTGTTTCATAATGATAGGTAAAGATAAAGTTAACAAATAGAGATCAAGGGATGTGTTCCGGCTTTACATTGCCATTTAGCAATACTAAAAGCTCGAAAAACGCTTGCAAGAGTACATTATTTAACCGAAAAATTGTTTTAAACAATTCTAATTAGTTAAATAACGTTGCAAATGTACAAAAATATTTGAATAACTATCTTGTTTTAAAAAAGATATCGCATTTTTATTGCAATTTTATTTTTTATTCTCCCGAAACGATTGTCATTTTTTCCCGTTTCAACCCATCGGCCCTTGCTTCTATTGTTATTTTAGATGCTTTTCGGCTGGCCTGAAGCAGTATCGTTGCAATTCCGGCCTCTGCTTTCATCGGATTTTGCCCTATCAGCCGGGCTGCTCCTTTTACTGTAAAATGCACAGGCACATCGGCGTCCATCACGGCATTTCCGTTCACATCACAAACTGTAGCATACACAAAAACAACATCGGCGCCATCGGCTTTGAGCTGTTTTCCGCTAAAGTCGATACTTAATTTCAATTGATGAGCCTTTCCGGCGGTAGTGACCTGATCCACCGACTGAATGATGCCGCCCTTCAAACCCACGGCCCGCAAAGTGCCGGGACGGAAAGTTTTCAGGTCGAAAACAAAAGGAGGATGCGGTAACTGATCCGAAACAGGCGTTTTTTCCACCTTTTTCAGCTCTATCATTTTATTGTTGAGGTACAATGCCACTTCATCACCATCGGAATAAACTGTCAGTCGGCTGGCATCTGTTTTTTCGTTCCAGTAAGAGGCTATTTTCGTCGTAGGCAGATGCTGACTTCTGTAGAAATAATACGCCCATTTGGGTAAACGGAATATATCCATCACTCCCGACGATTCAATATCGGGTGAATAGCCCCGGTTATAATCGAACATCAACCAGTTGGCATCGCCAAGGTGCGGTTGCCTGAGGTTATCGTTGTGTGCTTCCTGAAAATTAGTTGCTTGTTGGAGCAAACGTTTCTCGCCATCACCGCGCAGCTGCCTGCTTGTGCGTTCATCGCTCTTGAGTCCCGCATATCCGGCCTGATTCAGTCCGGCATCTTGTGCAAAATACTCCCAATCGCCATATTCACCCGTAAAAAGGGGCATTTTTCCCGTATATTTCTTCCAATAATCGGGGAATTTGGCATGTTGACGCGCAGGAATATACACATCGTAAAACCTATCGATCCAACCACAGGTGATCAGTTTACTTTCCGGCGATTCTTCGCGGGCAATCTCGTTCATTCGTTTCATAAAGTGATCAGGCATGCCCGATTCGTTCAGCGAGAGCTCCCACATCACCACACTGGCATGGTTCCGGTCGCGGCGGATCAATTCACGGGCATCGCGGTACGAATGTTCCATGAATTTTTCATTTCCCACGAATTGCCAGCCCGGAATAGCGGCAATAGTGAGCAATCCCAGTTCGTCGCAGGCATCCATAAAGGCATTGGCTTGCGGATAATGCGATAAACGTACGATATTAAATCCGGCTTCTTTTATTTTCACAGCGTCGCGGTACTGTGCATTGTCCGAAAGGGCATTGCCTATGTAAGGATATTCCTGATGCCGGTTGGTACCGACCAATAAAAACGGTGTTCCGTTGATCATTAGCTTCGAATCCACTATTTCGAACTTCCTGATGCCGGTGCGTGTACTCAAAGCATCTACTATTGCGCCACCTTCCTTTATACTTACGCTGAGGGTGTACAATGTTGGATGATCGGGATGCCAAAGATCCGGATCGGTGACCTCCATCTGCTGAAAAACGTTGATTTCACTTTCGGGGGTAAGGATTATTTTTTTAGAAGTCGCGGAATTTACAATATAACCTTCGCTATCGGCAAGTTTATAATCCACAACAAACTCTTTTGTCACCTTATCGTCGTTTCGGATATGCGTATTCACAGCAAGTTCGGCCATGTCCTCGCTTACAGAAGGGTACCAAATGTGTACACCGCCCGAAGCCGTGGCATTGGCCTGCACCGCATCGGTTATGTGCAAAGGAGCTGCCACAACGAGCGAAACATTGCGATAAATGCCGCTGAAATAACAGAAATCGAGTTCTTTGATCGGCTTTCCGGGCGGAATTTCGCCATTGTCGCCATTCAATGTTTTTACAATGATCCGGTTGACTTTATCAAAACTAATATCATTGCTGATATCAACAGTAAACGGCAGATAACCGCCCGTATGGGTAAGTAAATGTTTGCCGTTGAGCCATACATCGGCCACCTGCATCACTGCTTCGAAGTGAACATACACTTTTTTATTCCTCCAGGCATTGGAAGCAATAAAGTCTTTCTTGTACCAGCTTTCGCCTATCCAGGGTTCCACCACTACCAATGGTTCTACCTTTGCTGTATGCGGTGTACTGACCCTTTCCCATGCGTCGAAATTGAAATGTTCATCCAAAGGACTGCCTTTCTGATTTGTTTTAAAATCTTCCAGGTTCGAAAACTGCCAATCGGCATTGAACGAAATTATTTGTCTCCCTTTTTGGGCCGATACTGTACCGGTTACAACTATAAATGCAACAAAAAGGACTGTTACAAGATGGTTTTGAATGTATTTCATAATGTATGTTTTTTAAAATCCTGTCGTTTCGCTCAATACAGCGCTCACATCGGCACAAAGAAAAGCAAAGCTTTGTAAAATTACAAGTTTATTTACAATTAATCATGCTAAATCGAAAAAAAACAATACAGCTGTCGCTCTTCTCTCGTCATTAAAGCATGTTTAGCCCGTATATCTGTTTAATTGAAAAGAAATTTGTATTTTTGCAGTATCAAAATGGATACATACAGTGGAGCGCCTCTCCCGATCACTACCGGGAAGGAGTAGAAGCTGACCAATAAGCATATAAACAGATGAGTCTTGTAGAAAAAATTAAAGCAGCGCAGAAAACTGCCTTCTCGTTCGAGTTGTTACCGCCCCTCAAAGGCAACGGCATCGACGGTGTGTATCGCACCATCGACACTTTGCGCGAGTTCGATCCGAAATACATCAACATCACCACACATCGAAGCGAACTTGTTTTTAAAGAAACTACGAACGGCTTTTTCGAACGCGTTTCCGAACGACATCGCCCCGGAACGGTGGCCATTGCTGCCGCTATTCAAAACAAATACAAAATTCCGGTGGTGCCGCATGTCATTTGCAGCGGCTTCACACGCGAAGAAACAGAATATGTGCTCATCGATCTTCAGTTCCTTGGCATTACCGACCTGTTGCTGCTGCGGGGCGATAAAGCCAAACACGAAAGGGAGTTTTCGCCCACCGGTCATGCCCATGCCACTCAGTTGCAGGAGCAGGTGAACAACTTCAATCGTGGTTTCTTTCTGGATGGGTCGCAAATGAAGTCGCTCACTCCTTTTTCGTATGGAATGGCTTGCTATCCCGAAAAACATGAGGAGGCTCCGAACATGGAATCCGACATTTTTTATGCAAAACAAAAGGTCGACGCCGGTGCCGAGTACTTAGTCACTCAAATGTTCTTCGATAATAAAAAGTATTATGATTTTGTGGAGAAATGCCGTGCCAATGGGATCAATGTTCCTATTATTCCCGGTATTAAACCCATCACTTTCATGAATCAGCTCACTGTTTTGCCTAAGATTTTCCATACCGATATCCCTGTTGATTTCGCCGATGCCCTGCGCAAGTGCAAAACTGATGCGGAAGCTGCCGAAGTGGGCGTGGAATGGTGCATTTTGCAGGCAAAGGACCTGATTGCGAACAATGTTCCGAGCATTCACTTCTATAGCATGATGGCTACGCAAAGTGTGAGGAAGGTGGCGGAAGCTGTTTATTGAAAAAACGCTTGTTTCTCTCCTTTTATGGATCGAAACCGGAAAAATGTCAGGCAATTCCCATTAATAAATAGCTATTGTCGCCATTAAAGTTTTTCTTAATTATATTTAAACGTATAATATAATCAGGGTTTCAGTTGTTTTACTTATCAATACATTAATATAAATGCCCCTGTGGGCTTAGGTTTATGAACTTTTTAATTTTTATAATAATTCTTGTACTGCTTTTTGGTGCCATCATCTTGTTTTCGGTACTGGGATTCATCCGCTCGGTGTTCAGCGCGATATTTGGCCTGGGCCGACGCAGGAATTCGTATCAGACTTCGCCCGATCAGCCATCGTACCAAGCCGATTCAAAATCGAAAACAAAAGTTTTCGAACCTACCGAAGGCGAATATGTCGATTTTGAAGAGGTGAAAGACTAATAACAAGGCATTCTGCGAATAGACGGATCGTTTCTGTCAGTTACTGAGCGATTATAAACTCAACTTCTTTAAAATAATAACTGCGCACTTCGCCTTCTTCGGTCGTAAGTTCCAGTTTTCCATCCCTGTCCACATTAGTTATGCAAGCATTAAATGCTTCGCCATCGGCACGGAACGGATGCAGCCCATCCCTGCGATACAAGCCTTCGAAGTAAGCATTTCTTATCGCTTCCGCGTCCATTTCGTGGTACATTTGATGAATTTCGCGGGTGATTTGATCCAAAATGGTCTTGCGGTTCATCCGTTTGCCGGTAATCTGCCGCAGCGAAACGGGGTTGGGAGCATTGCTTCTGAAAACTTTCTGATTGATATTCAGTCCTACTCCGGTCACCATCCATTTCAGTCGGCCTCCCTGAAGAGAGTTCTCTATCAGTATGCCTCCGATCTTTTTATCGCAGTAATAGATGTCATTCGGCCATTTTACTGTAAAACCATCGGCATAAGTATCCAATACCTTTTTAATAGCAACACTTACAAGTTGCGATATAATAAATTGTTCATCTATTGCGATGTGCACAGGATAAAGTACAAAACTAAACAAGAGGTTTTTTCCCGCTTCTGCTTCCCACGAATTCCCCATCTGTCCTTTTCCGGCCGTCTGAAAATTGGTACGGATCAGAAATCCTTCCGGCAGGCTTCCTTCCCGTAGCATTCCTATCAAAAGTGCATTGGTAGAATGTGTTTGTTTTATGTACATAGTAAAAACCTGAATGATTGTGTTTATATGCTTCCGTACCTGTGCTTATTTCGATACCTGAAGCAGAATTTCTTCTATTTTTTTTGTTACTTCCCGCGAAGTTCCGTTCGCATTATTGATCAAAAGAGCAAAAACAAGCGTTTTGTCGGGGCATTCAATATAACCCACATAACTTTTTGCCCTGGCAATGGTTCCGCTTTTGGCATGTACCTTTCCTTGCAGACTTGTTTTGTCAAGAAATGACTTCAACGTTCCGCTTTCGCCCGACACCGGAAGACTTATGTAGAAAACATCGGCATATTTGCTCTTGTTTTGCATGTAACTGAGCAGCTCCACAAAAAACCGCGCCGATACTGCATTCACCGGCGAAAGTCCTGATCCATCTACCTGGAATAATTCATCCACCGGCAATCCTTTCGATTTCCAGAACGTCCGTATGTTCTGTATTGCTTCTTCGAATGTCCCGATCTCCTGAGTTCGGGTGGCTATATATTTAAAAAGGTATTCGGCATAATGGTTATTGCTTTTTATATTCGTTTCGGTAATCACTTCACTCAGTGGTGCCGACAAATGTGTGTAAATACTGAATTTCCTGCAACTGATATTGCTCTTTACTGTGGGTGTATCGGTTATTACTGCCCCTGAAGCAATCAGTTTTTCGCTGAAATGCTGTGCCAGCAGCAAAGCCGGCTCGGGAATATCGCCTTTCACCACAAACCCGCTTTTATTGGCCGGTATCTCGCCGGTTACAAAACGATGATACGAAAAAGGAGCTCCATAAAAATAAGCATTGTCAAAACTTATGTTAGCGCTTTTTACAAAATTATCAATCACAAGCCCCTTTATGGCTGGTTCGGTCCGTATTGTCTCGGTCAATTTCCCTGTCTTGCCCGAATTGAAAAAAAGCTGATAGGTATTGTCGAGATACGAAATACCATGAATGCCCGGCGCATAATAATTGCCCATATCTTCCCAGGTCCATTTCGGGTTGATCACCTGCTGGTCGAACAGGCCGGGATCGGCAATTATTCCGCCATTGATGTTCTTTATTCCGGCCTTTTTCACCGCTGCTACCCATTTTTCAAGAAAATCCTTATCACCTGCTTTCGCCGAACCGAGTGTTGGGTCGCCTCCACCGCGGATATACAGATTTCCATTCAGGGTACTGTCCTTTTCTATTCGTCCATCAATCTCAAGTCGCGTTTCGAAACGAAAATCAGGCCCGTACATTTCCAAAAAAGTGGCTGTAGTGATTACTTTCATCGTGGAAGCGGTCACTGCTGCCTTTTGTTGATTCAATTCACTGACTGTTTCACCTGTTTTCAGGTTACGAACCAACAAACTTATATTGGCATTTTCGAGTAGTGGGTTTTTGATAAGTTGTTCCACCGTAGTTTGCGAAAAAACAAGTTGAACAGCAAGGCAAAAGAGAACAATAAGGCGGCTGGAATGTTTCATATACGTAGAATTGTGGCGTTGAATAGCTAAATATTGCGCAAAAGTAAATACATTCGATAAATAATCAGATACAATCATCGAAATTATTTTAATTATAGCTTCCTTAGTTTATGTTTTAGTCTATATTTGTATTCAAATAAAATTGTTATTTCAAACTTCTTCAAAATCTACATCTATGAAAAAGTTTATTTTATTTATTTCACTCTTTTTGTTTGTCTTTATTTCCAGATCATGCGTCCACACGCACGAACCTGAAGTTGGAACTACGCTCATTTGCAAAGCAGACTACGCAAAAAATGCCGTCACAATCGACTCCCTGCTTTTTTCCGAAAATGATATAGAATACTTCAATCTTTCAACAAACGAATTGAAGTTGAAAACAACAGCTAAATCCATTGAAATACAGAACTTCAACAACTTCAGGTTTTATATGGGCAAAGATTCGCTTTTTACGGTACATTTAGCGTTGGATGTCATGTCGTCTATCATCAACGATTTGGTTTTTTACCAAACACTTAAGGCTGGAAAATTGTATCTTAAAGATGGATATCCTGTTAACACCAGCAGCTCTGAATCATTGACGATTCGTGCCCAAAACAGCGCAAAACGAGCTGTAAACTGGCAAAAATTCATCGACAGGATGGATTATATGAACAAACTAAGAAATTGAGGATTATTCTTTCTCCCACTCCAGCATCATCTTTTTAATTTCGAGCCCCCAACGGTATCCTCCCAAACCACCATCAGTGCGAATAACGCGATGACAGGGAATAAGGAATGCAATCGGATTAGCGCCAATGGCTGTTCCCACTGCCCGGACTGCTTTCGGGCGGTTAATGGTATCAGCTATTTTGGCATAAGTGGTTGTGTCGCCAATGGGAATTTCCTGCAAAGCATTCCAAACTGCTTGCTGAAACTCTGTGCCAATGGGATGAATGGTTGGCCGTTCTCTTTTCTGAAATATCAATTTTGAGAAAAATGCAGCCTTTTCATCGTTTTGAACGAAATCAGTTTCTGGAAAACGTTGTTCAATATCATATAGCGCACTTTCATGATTTTCGGGAAAAGTAAGCGCACAAATGCCATCGTTCGAAAATACAATGCAACATTCTCCGAATGGACTTTTAGAAAATCCAAATGACGGTTCCGATTGAGGAGGTAATTGTCTCATGTGAAAATTATTTGTTAGTTTCGATGAAATCCAATATTATTCAGACAGGTTAATCTAAAAGACCGGCTGGAGAAAAAAGCAGAACGAAAATCTAAATTACATCTGTTGCAAAATTAATAATTTAATCGATTCATGCAACAAAAAGCTGAAAATAAACATAAAAAACAGTGGCATTGCTAACAATACAGGCAGTAGAAGTGCGATATTTTTTTCTGTTTTCAGGGTTTGTTTGAATCAGGTTGTTCGTCGCTGGTAGCTGCTTCAGGCGTATTTTTTCAGGACTATAAACTGAAAAATATCAGAAAAGAAACGTGATGATACAGCTCGGTATTTCCAGCCCTTGTGCCGCATAAACAACGACAAGTTCAAATATTAAAAAAGCCTTTAAAAATAGCTGTATTCTAGTTTATTTTGCGTATATTTGTATGTTTTTTCGTATACTATTATTCCGGACGCAATGCCCGGAATGATTTTATGAAAATTACAATTCAACATTTTGAAATATATATTATTACAATAGAAAAATGAGCGAAGAAGAAGAAAAAGCAAGAGACCTTGCAAGCGCAGATTATGGTGCAAGCAGCATTCAGGTACTTGAAGGATTAGAAGCAGTTCGTAAACGTCCCGCCATGTACATTGGCGATATCGGAATTAAAGGGTTACACCATTTGGTATACGAGGTGGTTGACAACTCTATTGATGAAGCAATGGCCGGTCACTGCGACACAATCAATGTAACAATCAACGAAAATAATTCAATTACAGTCGTAGATAATGGCCGTGGTATCCCTGTGGATATGCACGAAAAAGAAGGTCGTTCGGCGCTGGAAGTGGTAATGACAGTACTTCACGCCGGTGGTAAATTTGACAAAGGGAGCTACAAAGTTTCTGGTGGTTTACATGGTGTAGGTGTTTCTTGTGTGAACGCATTATCTACTTTAATGCACGTTGAGGTTTCGCGTGAAGGAAAACTATATATGCAGGAATATTCTTGCGGAGTACCTCTTGCTCCGGTAGCCGAAATAGGAACTTCTACATCAAATGGAACATTGGTGAACTTTATGCCCGACAGCAGTATATTCATCGAGTCGGTTTACAAATGGGATATTTTGGCCAACCGTCTTCGCGAGTTATCTTTCCTCAATGCCGGGATAACACTGACGCTCACCGATAAAAGAATTGTAAACGAAGATGGAACGTTCAAATCAGAAGTGTTTCATTCGGAAGAGGGGCTGAAAGAATTTGTAGAATACATCGACGAATCGCGCGAACCATTGATCGATAATATAATTCATATTACAACAGAAAAGAACGGAATTCCTGTTGAAATAGCAATGACTTACAACACTTCGTACAATGAAAATATTCACTCTTATGTGAATAATATCAACACAATAGAAGGAGGAACTCATTTGGCCGGTTTCCGTCGCGGACTGACACGTACGCTAAAGAAATATGCCGAAGACAGTAAAATGCTCGAAAAATTAAAAATTGAGATCAGTGGAGACGACTTCCGCGAAGGCTTAACCGCTGTAATTTCAATCAAAGTTGCCGAGCCTCAGTTCGAAGGTCAGACAAAAACCAAACTTGGAAACAACGAAGTAATCGGATCGGTGGATATGGCAGTGGGCGAAGCTTTAGGAAATTATCTTGAAGAAAATCCGAAATCGGCCAGAACAATTGTCGAAAAAGTGATACTAGCTGCCACAGCCCGTCATGCAGCCCGTAAAGCCCGTGAAATGGTACAGCGCAAATCACCGCTATCGGGTGGAGGTTTGCCCGGCAAACTTGCCGATTGTGCCGACAAAGATCCTGAAAAGTGCGAACTGTTTTTGGTCGAAGGGGACTCGGCAGGTGGAACGGCAAAACAAGGCCGTAGCCGTCAGTTTCAGGCCATCCTTCCTTTGCGTGGTAAAATTCTGAACGTAGAAAAAGCAATGCAACACAAAGTGCTCGAAAGCGAAGAAATCCGAAACATCTACACCGCTTTGGGTGTGACAATCGGCACTGAGGATGACTCAAAAGCCCTGAATATTGCAAAACTTCGTTATCATAAAATCATTATCATGACCGATGCTGATGTGGACGGAAGCCACATTGCTACTTTGATTATGACTTTCTTCTTCCGCCACATGAAAGAGTTGATCGAGCAGGGATATTTGTATATCGCCACTCCTCCGCTCTACCTGTGTAAAAAAGGCAAGGTTGAAGAATACTGTTGGACAGAACAACAACGTCAGGCATTTATCGAAAAATATGGAGCCGGAAACGAAGGTGGAATTCATACTCAACGCTATAAAGGTTTGGGTGAAATGAACGAAATTCAGCTTTGGGACACAACAATGAACCCCGAACACCGTACCTTACGTCAGGTGACCATCGAAAACGCAGCAACTGCCGATCACGTATTCTCCATGTTAATGGGAGATGATGTAGCGCCACGTCGTCAGTTTATTGAGGAAAATGCAACTTACGCAAAAATTGATGCTTAAACATTAATTTGAAAGTTTGAAAATTTGAATATTCTCTGATGGTTTTCATCTTAAATGAGTATTTAAATTTTCAAACTATCAAATTTTCAAATTCTTGATAATGAACATAGCTGTTTACTGCTCATCGAGCAACCACATTCCCGAAAGTTACAAGGACTCAGCATATGCTTTGGGGCAATGGATTGCCGATAGTGGGAACGCATTGATATTTGGTGGTGCTACAGGCGGTTTAATGACTTCGGTCTCGGAAGGTGCTTCAGCCTCGGGAGGCAAAATAACAGGGATAATACCTCAGGCTGTTATCAAAATGAATCGCCAAAGTGCATTGTGCACAGAATTGATCTGTGTAGAAACTATGAGCGACCGGAAAGCAACAATGAAGGAACTTGCCGATGTGTTTGTGGTGTTACCTGGAAGCTACGGTACTTTGGACGAAATGTTCGATGTTATGGCCTCAGCTATTGTTGGAGAACATAAAAAACAGTTGATAGTAGTGAACGAAAATGATTTTTACGTTGATCTGATACGTCAGATTGAGAGAATGATATACGAAAAGTTTATCCCTGTCGTTAATTACAAACCATTAATAGTAAACAGTATCAGTGAATGCATTCAATTTTTAAAAAATTTCTGATTAATAAAAATCTAATTACTCATCCTTTTATTCGTATTTGATTATGAATTTGTTTTGGAAAAGTCTTTTCGGAAAAATTACTCCAACAGCCAGGCTTGAAAAAGAAGAAGCCGATCTCATTGAAGCGATGAACCGATACAAGGAAGTGGAGAAATCAGTAGAACTCGCCGAATACAAAACTCTTTTTCATGAAGTAAAATCATCCGATTTTATTGAAAGAAAAAAAATGCTTCAAAACAGAAAATATAAAGATACGGAAGAATACCGGGTTTCGGCCAAATACAGAAAACTCGAAAAAGCACCCAACATTCAACTTTACTATCAGGTGTTAAAGTCGGCTGTTCTTGAGCAGTTTATGGAGTTTAAGACCAGTTCTGAATTCGAAGACCTGAGCGATAAAGATAAAGTAAGCAAATCAGAAAAACTGCAGAAATTTAAACACTTCGAACATTCGAAGGAGTATAAAACATATACTCGCTTTCACGATTCATTTATAATAAAAGAGTACGAGCAACTTAAGTCAAAAACTGCCGATCCTGAGTTCAAAGCTAGAAACGATTTTTGGAGCAATCCTCATCGCTGGAAAACAACCCCTGAGTACAAAAAAGAACAACGTTTTTACGAACTGGCAAAAAATCCGGATGTTGTTTTCTTTCTCAAAGAGAAGCCCGAAAGATTTGAGAAATTCGAACGGCTCAAATTGTCATTCAACGATGAATTTCAATGGAATAGCCTTGATAAATCGCATTGGAATTTTGGTTTTCACTACCCTAATGCCAGATTGATGGGCAACCATTCTTTTGCCAACGAAAAGCAGGCCAATAACTTTGGACAAAATGTTTCGGTCGATAACGGCATTCTTAGAATAGCAACAAAACACGAAAAAATTAAGGCAGCGGCCTGGCATCCTACAAAAGGATTTATAGAAAATGAATTCAGTTTCAGCTCCGACATTTTGCAAACTGCCGACAAATTCAGACAAAGAGGCGGCGTTTTCAGAGCTAAAATACGTTGTACCGGCAATATCAATCATGCTTTTTGGCTGGGTGCCGATAATAAATTGCCGCATATAAACATTTTTCATTTCGATGGCAAATGTATTAAAGTGGGCAATGCAAACAGGAACGTGGTGGATGGAATAAAGATAAAAGGGATAAACACCTCGCAGTTCTTTATTTATTCGTTGATATGGACCTCGAAAGAATTGGTTTGGTACATCAACGATTTGGAAGTTTACCGTACTGCAAGCAATATCCCTAATACAGATATGTATATGGTTTTCAACTCATTCATTACACAAAAACAAAAAGGCACTACGGGTGCTCTTGAAGTGGATTGGGTACGAGCCTATCAATATTAAAAGCAAACAAAGGGCTAAGCCTTGTCCGGGGAAAATACATTATAAAAAACAAAATAAAGAGACAGGGGAAACAACTTGTCTCTTTGTTTTTCTAAAAAAAACAGCATCTATGACAACAACCCGAAAAATAAATGTACAAAACCGCTTCGACATTGGTGGAAATAATCGTTTCGTATTGATAGCCGGACCCTGCGCTATCGAATCGGAAGAAATGACGATGCAGGTAGCCGCTGAACTGAAACAAATATGTTTGGACCTGGGCATTCACCTTATATTCAAGTCATCGTTCGACAAAGCCAATCGTTCGTCAGTTAAAGCTCCACGCGGTTTAGGGATGGAACGAGGCTTGCAAATACTTCAGCGCGTTAAAACAGAACTTCAATTGCCAATTGTTACTGATGTACACGAAAGCTGGCATTGCACCCCGGTGGCCGAAGTAGCCGATATGCTTCAGATACCGGCTTTTCTCTCGCGCCAAACCGATTTACTTATTGCCGCTGCAAAAACCGGCAGAATAGTGAACGTAAAAAAAGGACAATTTATGGCACCCTGGGACATGAAAAACGTAATCGATAAATTGCGCGATTCCGGCAATGAAAACATTTTACTTTGCGAAAGGGGTTCTTGTTTTGGGTATAATAATCTGGTGGTGGATATGACTGGATTGGTCGAAATGCGTAGCTATGGTTTTCCTGTGGTTTTCGATGCCACACATGCCGTACAGAAACCAGGTGGACAAGGCACTTCCACCGGAGGAAACCGCGAAATGGTTCCTTATCTTATGCGTGCGGCTTTGGCCGTAGGTGTAGATGCTATTTTTGCCGAAGTGCATCCCGATCCGGATCATGCTTTCAGCGATGGTCCGAATCAGATTTATCTTTCGAAAATCCGCGAAATACTTGAAGAAGCTATTGCTATTGATGATTTAATTAAAGGAAACAAGGATGCTAGGAAACCGGGAAACAAGGAGATTCAGAACTCAGAACTCAGAACTCAAAACTCAGAACCCCGGATTAAGCTTTTACTCACTGATGTGGATGGAGTACTGACCGATGCCGGCATGTATTATTCCGAAAATGGAGATGAAATAAAAAAATTCAATACGCACGATGGAATGGGACTACAACTCATTCAGCAAAAAGGCATTAAAACAGGAATTATAACCTCCGAAGACACAAAAATGGTTGAAAGAAGGTTTAAAAAACTAAAGCTCGATTACCTTTATCAGGGCAAAAGAGAAGGTGGAAAGCTGGCTTCGGCACTCGAAATTTGCAAAAAAGAAGGAATTACACTCGCCAATGTTGCCTATGTGGGCGACGATGTGAATTGCCTTGAATTACTGTCGAATGTAGGATTGGCGGCATGTCCGGCGAATGCATTAGAAGCCATTAAACAAATTCCGGGCATTATTCAGCTGAACAAAAAAGGCGGCGAAGGCTGTGTTCGCGAATTTACTGAAATGATTTTAAAACAAATAAACGGTGTTTCCGAACAGTAAGAATATGGATGCAGTAAAACGATCAAAAGAAATTTTCGAACAGGAAATCAGCGAATTACAGAAACTTTCCAATAAAATTGGAGAAGAGATGAATGCCGTGGTAGAAATGATTTATGCCTGCAAAGGAAAATTAGTGATAATGGGAATTGGTAAAACGGGTATTATTGGTCACAAAATAGCCTCTTCACTTGCATCTACAGGAACACCCACCATTTTTATCAACGCCGCCGAAGCTATGCATGGCGATTTAGGCATGATTGCTAAAAACGACATCGTCCTTTTAATTTCAAACAGTGGCAGTTCGTCCGAAATTATAAATGTGATTGCGCCGTTAAAAAAAATTGGCAGCCGCCTTATTGCCATGACCGGAAATCCGAACTCGCCATTGGCCGATGAAGCCGAACTTGTCATCAATGTAGGAGTTGAAAAAGAAGCGTGTCCATTGGGATTGGCGCCAACTACTTCGACTACGGCAACACTCGTAATGGGCGACGCATTAAGCATTTGCCTTATGGAACGCCGGAGCTTCAAAGCCGAAAATTATGGATTGTATCATCCGGGTGGTGCTTTGGGACGGCAATTACTAAGTAGGGTAAAGGACGAAATGACAAGCAGTATTCCAAAGGTGTACGAAAACACCTTGTTTAAAGATGTAATTTATGAAGTAAGCAACAAACGGTTAGGTATGACACTTGTTTATAATGCCGACAACAAGGCTGTAGGTATTATCACCGACGGAGATATCCGGCGGGCCATACAAAAATTCGACGAGCTTAAGCATTTGCAGGCTTGCGATTTCATGACAAAAGGATTTAAAAAAATTGATGCTAATGAGTTGCTAACCGAAGCCCTCGAAATGATGGATGTAAATAAAATAACGACGCTGGCAGTCACCGAACAGAACGATGAGGTAGTTGGCATTTTGTCAATTCACAGTATTATCGACTTCAGAAACCCTGTACATTGAAATTCAAGAAAATATATATTGAAATAACAAATAGCTGCAATTTTGATTGCAGCTTTTGTTTTAAAACACAAAGAACCAGCAGGTTTATGACTCCGGATGAATTTCGGACAGTGACCGAGAAAATACGTCCGTTTACAAATTACGTGTATTTACATGTGTTGGGGGAGCCACTTTTACACCCGAAATTCAATGAAATTCTATCAATTGCCGAAAAGGCTTCGCTCAACATAAACATAACTACAAACGGAGGTTTAATAGAGAAAAGAAAGGAAATTCTTTTGCATCATTCCATACGTCAAATCAATATTTCGCTGCACGATGCCGAAGAAAATGTTGTTCCTGAAAAATGGAGTGATTATCTGAATTCAGTTTTTGAATACGCCACAGAAGCTTCGTCCAAAACATATATTAACCTGCGTTTATGGAATGCGGGCGTCAATGCAAGCACTGATTTTAATCGCTTTTGTCTTGAAAAAATTGCATTTAACTACGACAAAACGATAGAAGAAATTACTCTAAAAGGGAAAGACAGCGGAATAAAACTCTCCGATCATATTTTTCTGCAACACGCACCGCGTTTCGAGTGGCCCGATGGTGAAAAAACCCGCTCCGAAGCCACCAAAACCTGTTATGCACTGCGCGATCAAATTGCTATTCTGGTGGATGGAACAGTTGTTCCCTGTTGTCTGGATGGGGACGGAAACATGAATTTAGGAAATATATTCAATTCCGATCTTGCTGAGATTTTGCACACAGAGCGATCATTGAAAATCCGGAATGGATTTATTAACAACCAAATAACTGAGGAATTCTGTAAAAGTTGCGGTTTTTTTATATCATAAATACTTTCCGGCTTTCAACTAAAGAATATCTATAGCTGAAAATCCGGAAAGTTGATTTGATTTACAGAAGCTTTGCTGCCATGTTGTCAATATAAAAATCGACAATTCCTGACTGACTATGAACGTGCGAAGCCGGATATGACTGGGCAAGTGGTTCGTTGTTAATAATTTGTTTCAATATCTCTGCTTTGCTATCGCCGGTGAGTAAAAAAACAACTTTTGCTGCATTATTAATTGTTTTTCCTGTAAGCGTGATACGTTTCTGACCTGTAAGCGGATGTATACCGACACCCACCGAAAAATCGGAAGTAAGAAGGCTCATATCATTAGGAAAAATTGATGCCGTATGTCCGTCTTCGCCCATACCAAGCAACACCAAATCAAAAACCGGGAAACCTGATTTTGCCGGAAGCTCCTTCCAAAGCACATCCTGATAACGTTTTGCCTCATCGTCGGGTTGATCTTCACCTTTCATTCTGAAAACATTTTCAGCTTTTATAAAGGTTCGCTGCAAAAGTGTGTCGTAAGTCAGGCCAAAATTACTTTCGGGATGTGTGGGTTCGACACAACGCTCGTCGACCCAAAAAAACCTGATCACCTGCCACGGAATCAACTTTTCGTACTCATCGCCTAAAAGCGTAAATAGTTGTTTTGGTGTACTTCCACCCGAAACAGCAATATTCAACTTCTCTCCTGTGGCTGTTTTTGTCTGCGCCATTTCTTTAATCAATTCGGCTACAGCACGTGACGTATTTTCCGCATTTTCGTAAATGTGAAGATTGTGACTCATAAAATATATTAGTTTTATTGTTTTAGCGATTATGTAATGAATTTGGAAAAGCTCAAACCCATTGAAAATTTGAAAAAAAGATCTATTCTGTCTTGAATTTTTCGAAAGGCTGACGCCATTTAACGTATTTGTCGCCAAATAAATTGTTCGATTCAACAGGACCCCAGGTTCCCGATTCATAAAAATACAAAGGAATATCAGGGTTATTTTTCCATGCCTGAAGGATCGGGTCAACAAATTTCCAGCTTGCTTTCACAGCATCGGCACGGGCGTAAAGTGTTGAATCTCCTGTCATTGAGTCGAGCAATAAGCGTTCGTATGCTTCCGAAATCTTTTTCTCTGCCAAATCGGAATAATGAAAAGCCATATTTACGTTTTGTACTTTAAAGCCTGCTCCCGGAATTTTCATTCCAAAATCAATAGCCACACCGGCATCCGGATGAATTCTCAGGATAATCATATTGTTCGGCTCGGTAAGACAAAGTTGTTTAAAGAGCTGATGAGGAGCCGGTTTTAAGTGAATAACCACTTCGGTAACACGTTCGGGCAATTGTTTGCCTGTACGAATAAAAAACGGCACTTCGCCCCAACGCCAGTTATCGATAAATACTTTCATTGCCACAAAAGTTTCAGTTTTCGAATTAGCGGCCACTCCGGTTTCCTGCCTGTATCCTTTCTGAATATCATCGCCTATCTGGCTCGAAATGTACTGTCCGCGCACCACATTTTCGGCTACTTCGCCTGCTTTAATAGGTCGGAGCGCCTGTAGTACCTTCACGGTTTCGTTGCGTATAGAATCCGAATCGAAAACAGCAGGAGGTTCCATGGCTACCACAGCAAGCACCTGCAGCAGGTGATTCTGTATCATATCGCGCATGGCGCCCGATGTGTCGTAGTAACCGCCGCGATTTCCCACCCCGATTTTTTCGGAAGCGGTAATTTCAATTCTTTGTATGTATTTGCGGTTCCAAATGGGTTCGAAAAAACCATTTGAAAAACGTGTCACCATAATGTTTTGGACCGTTTCTTTTCCCAGGTAATGGTCGATTCGATAAATTTGTTCTTCGTTAAAACCTGCATGAAGTTTTTTGTCAAGATCCAGTGCTGTATCGTAACTATAGCCAAAAGGTTTTTCAACAATAATACGTTTCCAGCCCTCTTCCTCTTTGTTTAAACCGTATTGAACAAGATGCGCAGCCACAACTTCGTAAAGGAATGGAGGAATGGAGAAATAAAAAACAATATTTTTAGTGATACCAAGTTGGTCTGAAAGTTGGTCGATGTATTCCTTTAATGTGCCAAAATCACTCTCCTGCTGATTGTTGACCTTTTTGTAATAAACTTTTAGCAGAAATTCTTCAAGTTTTTCGGGATATTCGGCGATTGTTTTTTTTGAAAAGATGCTAAGACTCTCGCGTACATCTACGCGGTAAGCTACCTCATCCTTTTCCTGACTTCCGGCACCTACAACTACAAAATTTTCAGGCAATAAATTGTCTATATAGAGCTGAAAAACAGCAGGTAGCAATTTTCTTTTCGACAAATCTCCATTCGAGCCGAAAATAACAAGTATCTGACTTTCTATATTATTTTTTTTCATATTTTTTTTAATATTACATATTACATCAACAGCTTTTCTCTCATCTGAATCTATTTTAAACATAACAAGTGTCTGACTTATTTGTTTATAGTCGCAGCCTATTGCAATATAGTTTTATGCCACGCATAAGTTGTCCTGAGTTTTTAAAACCATTTTTTACGTTTGAATACCAGCAGCATAGCAACAGCTACAACAAGCATCACCAGCCACATTAAAAAATAGCCATACTGCCAGTGAATTTCAGGCAGATAGTCGAAGTTAGTGCCATAAACCCCTACAATAAACGTTAGCGGGATAAATATAACCGAAAAAACAGTTAGCGTTCGCATTATGTCATTCAGTTTTGTGCTCATCATTGTGTGATACATAGTGATTTGATCGTACAATATTTCACGGTAACTGTCCGAAAGTTCAGTAGCTTCGTTGATATTGTCCTGTAACTCCTTGTAGTGAACCCTGTTTTCGTCTTTAATCATTTCGGTTTCCATCTTCGCAAGGGTAAGCATCATTTCTTTGGCAGGCTTAATGTTTTTCCGTAAAAAATTCATATCTACCTTGTACCTGTTAATCTCTTCGAGAAGGTTTTTGTCGGGATTATTCGTCATTCGTTCCTCCAGGTTTTCAATTTTTTCGCCAAGCAAACCAATGATGTATATGTAATTATCAACAACAATGTCAAGCATTGTAAAAGCAAGATAATCGGAACCTGAAGTACGGATTTTGTTCTTGTGTTTACGGATGCGTTCGCGTATAGGTTCAAAAAGCGAAGTTTCCTGTTCCTGAAACGATATTAAAACATGATCAATCATTATCAAACTCAGGTTCTCAACCGATAATTGCTCTGTAGATTCGTTGTATGACAGGATTTTAATCGTTGCAAAAATACCATTATCAAACTCCTGCACTTTGGGGCGCAACGATGGATTCATAATGTCTGAAATTATATTGACAGGAATTTCGAAAATGGCTGCCAACCCCTCCATGCGCGATTCATCGTGTAGTCCGTCCACATTGAGCCAGCTGACATTTTTGTTGTTTTTTATCTCAAGTAGTTGCTCTTCAGATTTAATATCGTACTCACGTACCTGATCCAGGTCAAAATTCATAACCTTCAAAAAGATTTTATCCATCTTTTTAAGTCCCCTGAAAACAAGGGCATAAGGCGACAAACCTATATCTTCTTTTTTCTTTTTTATAAATCGCGACATAGTGAGTTGATTTATTTAATTACAAATAATAAAATAATTAATCTGCCTTTATCCAACCGCCGATCGTCGAGAGTATCGGACAGATTGCTTAGAAGCAGCTGCAATTGTGTTAGGGCAAAGGTAGGAAATTTTTATATTAACTTCTTATTATGAAGCATCTATTTCAAAAAACATCTATATTTGCAATCTGTTTAATTTCTTGCATAAAAAGTAGATGATTTTGTTCTTTGGCACAATCATTGATGAGATTAGGAATGCAATAATTTGCTTTATCAGTTAAATGAAAGTTTTGAAAATCATATTGTTAACAGTAGTCGTTTTTCTTCTGAATATACATGTTTATAGTCAGGAAAACAACACTGTACAGGAACGTACTCCTGAACAGGAAGCCATAAAGCAAACCGAAAAACTTCAAAACGAGCTACAACTCACCCCCGAACAGGTGCAAAGGGTGAATGAAATTAATCTCAAATACGCACGCGAACGACAAGCATCGAACAATAGGCGGGATGCGATTAAACGAATTAAAGACAAAGACAATGATCTGCAAAAGGTACTCAATCAGGAACAGTACCAGCAATTACAAAACAAACGTTACGAACGCTCTTCGTTTCAATCGCCTGCTACAGGGAGTAGCTTTCAGTCGACACAAACCCCAAGACCCGATAGCAGAACTCAATCAACACGTACTACTCAGGCTGAAGGAAACGAAAGAAGAGGCAGTAGCATAAACAACAGCTCATCTGAATCAAGACAACGTAACCCGTCGACAAGACCACAAACAATTGAAAGACAAGGACAAGCAGCACCTTCAACGTATCGATCCAATCCTACTGTGAATCCCGGAAATTCTTCACGCGAAAGACAAGGGTCGGCTGTACGAAATGAACCTCCACGCACATCACGTTCGGTTGACAATTCAGGTTCGAGAAACACATCCACGCCTACAAGAAGTACAGAATCATCGAGCCGATCTGAATCATCCAGATCTTCAGGCTCTTCGTCGGGCAACAGAAGATAACTCCATGCCTAATCCTTTTTTCAGCTTTAAGCAATTCACAGTATATCACCATCGCTGCGCCATGAAAGTAGGTATCGATGGTGTTCTTTTGGGTGCATGGGCGGATGTAAACAGTGTCGGCAAAGTGTTGGATATTGGAACAGGCAGCGGGTTGATTGCTTTGATGCTGGCACAACGTACTAACGCCCACATTACAGCCATCGACATTGAACCGAATGCAGTACTTCAAACGAAGGAAAATATAGAAAATTCGCCATGGAAAGACAGGGTTAGGGCAAAAGTAATTTCGATCCAAGAATTTGCCGCAAGCATCGATGAAAAGTTCGATCTTATAGTTTCTAATCCTCCATACTTTGTCAACTCTCTGAAAAACAACAGTGCAGATAAAACTACTGCCCGGCATACCGACTCCCTTACGCATGAGGAATTGATGACAGGGGCGAAAATAATGCTTGCTGAGAATGGACGAATTTGTTTAATTTTGCCTGTAAATGAAGGAATAAAGTGTGTGCAATTTGCTGAAAGTATAGGTTTGTATTGCCATAAAATGGTTTACGTTCACCCCAAACCTGCTACAGAGGCCAAAAGAGTATTACTTCAGTTTAGTGATGGCTTTAAACCTACTGAAATAAGTAAATTAGAAATTGAAACTGCTGAAAGACATCAATATAGCAAAGAATTTGCTGCGTTGGCGAAGGATTTTTATCTGAAACTTTAGACGACTATAAAAATAAAAAGCAATGGTCAAAACTTCCAGGAGAAGAGTCAACCATTGCTTCCGGTATATGTGATTTCTGAAAATCTATTACAACAAAGCCTGAATTTTTGCAGCTAAAACAGCTTTTTGAGTAGCCCCGATTTGTTTGTCAACTACCTGACCATCTTTAAAGAAAAGAATAGTAGGGATGTTGCGAATTCCATATTCGTTAGGAGTTTCCACATTTTCGTCGACATCCATTTTTCCGACAACTACTTGTCCGTCAAATTCTTTTGCCAGTTCTTCTACAATGGGGCCTACCATACGACATGGACCACACCATTCTGCCCAAAAATCAACTACTACAGGTTTTCCGCTGTTAATAATTTCTTTGATATTTCCATCTGTTAATTCTAATGCCATAACTTTATATATTTATAATTAATAATTTAAACTTCTTTTTTTTGCAAATTCAAATGTGTTGAGAATGAAAACGAAAGCGTTTTTCAATCAGCATTGCTCTTTGATAAATGATAACGATAATAAAAACAGCGATCCATCGAAATTGTTTTACAAAAATACTAAATAATAGTATTGATAAATTCTATCTTT
Organism: uncultured Paludibacter sp.; assembly: GCA_964390175.1. Taxonomy (GTDB): domain Bacteria; phylum Bacteroidota; class Bacteroidia; order Bacteroidales; family Paludibacteraceae; genus Paludibacter. Next base: position 16,894 of record CAYMHE010000013.1, on the reverse strand, counting down.
ATTCATTTATTGCAAAATCGAGAATTGCAGCTTCTTTTGCCTTCTTAATGTAGCGATAAACATCTGTGTCGATTTTTACCCTGTGCTGCCTCGAGAATAGTTTTATCTTATTGGGCGAGTTTTCATCAACCACACTAACGTAAAGATTTACATTGCCTTTCTTCGAAAGTAAAAGCGTTGAAAGCTCATCAGCAAACTCGTCATCAATTTGTTGTAGTGGAATTGTAAGTGTTATTTTATCCACTAATTTATCTTTTATATCTCTGAAAAGTTCAATTTTCTGAATTTTAAGCTCTAACTCCTGAGGCAAGTTGGGGTCTACAGCTTTTTTATATTTGTAGTCCGCGCCTTTTTCCTGTACAATGGCAGTAATGTACAAATACAGGTCTTTGATCATATATTTGCCAAATTCCACATAGTTATTGCCGAACAATGCAAATTCGAATGCGCCAACATAGTCCTCGAGTGTAAAAATGCCGTAAGGATTACCAGCTTTGGACGTACCATTGCGCAAGTTGGTAACCATGCCTCCAATTCTGAGTGGTTTTCCTTTCAGTGCATGCAAATCTTTCAAATCCACAGTGGTGGTATTGCATATATGATTGACTTCAAGCTCAAACTCATCGAGCGGATGAGCCGACAAATACATACCAATTAATTCACGTTCCTTGTTCAGCTTTTCCAAAGGCGACCATTCGGGCGCATAGGGAATTTCAGGTTTCGCAATTTCCACCGATTCCATATCGCCAAAAAGCGAATTGTGATTCATCGATGCATCTGTCTGAAATTTATTTCCGTAGCGGAGAATAGATTCAAGAACAATTTCTGATTTGCTGTTTTCAACAAAAAACTGCTCTCTGCGAATGTCCGAAAAACCATCAAAAGCACCACACAAAGCCAAACTTTCGATGGCTCGTTTGTTGCACGAAGTAAGGTTGACTCGTTCGATAAAATCGAAAACACTCTTAAATTTTCCGTTTTTGTTTCTTTCGTCCACAATGGCTATCACTGCACCTTCGCCCACACCTTTTACGCCGCCAAGTCCAAAACGGATATTTCCATCTTTATTCACCGTAAAAGTAAGGTCGCTTTCATTTACGTCAGGACCCATTACACTCATGCCCAAATTCTTACATTCGTCCATGAATTTACCAACTTCGGAAATGTCATCTTTATTTCGCGTTAAGTTGGCCGCCATGAACTCTGCCGGATAATGCGCTTTGAGATAAGCTGTTTGATAGGCTATCCACGAATAACAGGTGGCGTGCGATTTGTTGAAAGCATATTTGGCAAATTCAGCCCAGTCGCTCCAGATTTGTTCCAGTTTAGCCCGTGGACCGAATCCGTTTTTCTCGCATCCTTCCATGAACTTCACCTGAAGAGCCGCCATTTTGTCCACCAGTTTTTTACCCATTGCCTTGCGCAATTCATCGGACTGACCGCGTGTAAAACCTGCTAAATCGCGACTCAGTAACATGACCTGTTCCTGGTACACAGTAATTCCGTAGGTATCCTTCAAACGCTTTTCCATGATAGGGAAAGGATAGTCTATCTTCTCGCGTCCATGCTTACGATTGATAAACTGAGGAATATATTGCATTGGTCCGGGACGATACAGCGCATTCATGGCAATCAAATCTTCGAATTGCGAAGGTTGAAGTGCCTGTAAATGTTTTTGCATACCTGCCGACTCAAACTGGAATGTGCCAACCGTTAGCCCTTTGCTGAATAACTCATAAGTTTTTTCATCGTCGATAGGGATGGCATCGATATCAAGGTCAATTCCTTTCGATTTTTTTATGTTGGATAAGGCTTCTTTAATGATCGATAGCGTTTTCAGACCCAGGAAGTCCATTTTTATCAATCCGATTTCTTCGATGACCGAACCTTCGTATTGTGTCACCAGCATTTCTTCACCGGTTTCTTTGTCCACAGCTGTGCTCAGTGGCACAAGGTTGGTAAGGTCATCGGCACCGATAATGACACCGCAGGCATGTACGCCGGTTTGACGAACGGTTCCTTCCAGCATCTCTGCATATCGAAGTGTGCTGGCCAGGTTCTGATCCATCGAATTTCGGGCCTGTTGCAATTCAGGCACATATTTCAAACAATTCGAGATATTTACTTTAGGTGCTTTTCCATCAGCCCCTTCAGGAAATTTATCAGGAATCAGCTTGGTGAGTCGGTCGGCCTCCGAAAGGGGTAATCTTTGAACGCGGGCCACATCTTTGATGGATGATTTGGTGGCCATGGTGCCGTAGGTGATAATATGTGCAACTCTTTCTTTTCCATATTTTTCAGTCACCCAACGCAATACCTGTCCGCGTCCATCGTCGTCGAAATCAATATCAATATCGGGCATCGAAATACGATCGGGATTCAGAAAACGCTCGAACAGCAAGTCATATTTTAGCGGATCAATATCGGTGATTCTTAAGCAATAGGCCACTACCGAACCTGCCGCCGATCCACGTCCCGGACCTACCGACACACTCATTTCGCGGGCAGCATTAATAAAATCCTGAACGATGAGGAAGTAGCCGGGGAAACCCATTGTCTTCATTACATTGAGCTCAAAATCAATACGTTCTGATTTTTCATCGTCGAGCACAGCTCCATAGCGTTGTTTTGCTCCCTCATAGGCAAGTTTTGCAAGGTAATCGGCTTCGAGCTTAACGCGCACCACTTTGTCGTAGCCACCTAAGCGATCGTAGCCATCGCCAAATTCCTCACGAAGCATCTCTTCCGTAAAATTTTCGCGATAATGTTGTTCTGTCCCAAAATCGGCAGGGATAGGATAAACAGGCATCATTGGAGCCGAATCAATGTCGTAAAATTCTACTTTGTTCGCTATATCAACAGAGTTCTCCAGTGCTTCAGGCACATCGGCAAATATCTGAAGCATTTGTTCGGGCGTTTTCAGGTATTCCTGTTTAGTATAGCGCATGCGACTCGGATCGTCAAGGTCCTTTCCGGTACTTAAACAGATCAGCCGTTCGTGCGCTTCGCCATGTTCTTCTTCTACAAAGTGAACATCGTTGGTGGCTAATAATTTTGTATTTGTTTTGCGTGCCAGTTTTATAAGCTCAACATTCTGGCGTTGTTGTTTTTCGAAACATTCGTAATCGGCATTTGGCTTATCAGTTTTATGTCGCTGAAGTTCGATGTAGAAATCATCGCCAAAAACTTCTTTGTACCACAATACTGCTTCCTCGGCAGCCACTAAATCGCCGCTTTCCACCTTCTTGTGAATTTCGCCACCCAAACAGGCCGAAGAGGCAATCAACCCTTCGCTGTACTGTTTCAGAATGTCATGATCGATGCGCGGACGGTAATAAAAACCTTCCATCCAACCAAGCGAAACCAATTTACAAAGGTTTCGATAACCGGTTTTATTTTTAGCTAATAATACCAAATGATAACCACTACGGTCTTCCTGATTGGCTTTTGAATGACGACTATTGCGAGCCACATAAGCCTCACAACCAAGAATTGGTTTAAATAAACGTTGCTCTGCCTCGGTAAGTTGCTGCCGGAGTTCAGCTTTTTGATCTTCCAGCAAATCAGTTTTGCCCAACTCAGCCTTTAGAGCTTTTATCTGGTCTTTGGTTTTCGAATTTTTCTTTTTTGTATAGTTGAAAAATTCTTTCACGCCGAACATATTGCCATGGTCGGTAAGTGCAATTGCATTCATACCGGTTTTTGCAGCTTTATCCACAAGTCCCGAAATGGATGACATGCCATCGAGCACAGAATAATAAGAATGGACATGAAGATGAACGAAAGAATCCATATGTATATATTTGAATAATTGACGTTTAAAACAAGTGAAAGTTTTTGTATTTTGTGTTGCTAAAGATAGGAATAATTTGAAGAGATAAAAAGTTTTTAATGGAGATGTTATTGACAAATTTGAAAGTTATATAATAACTATCCGTTTAATCAGGGCTTTAAACTACTGATTAAACGGAGAACATTATGACGATTAAAAGCATCGTAAGAAAACGGAATCTTGCTTCGTTTAGGAAGAAAATTCATTGAATGAAAGCCTGTTGGCTCATTTTTCCTTTTCAGCCGCCTTTTGCGCTTCTTCTTTCTTTTTCTTTGCAGCTCTTTCTTTCTTTTTGAAATAGCCTTTGAGTAATATATTGTCTTTGGCTGCATTCATGTTTTCATTCAGACCTTTGGAACTTTTTTTCAGGTTTACTATGGTCTGATTCAGGTTTTCGGCTATGGTGGTGTCCTGAATCAACCGACCAAGTGTGCCTTTTCCACGATTTATCTTCATTGTAATTTCGGCCAGTTGTTCCGAAATGATTTCAACATTCCCGGCCGTCACTTGCAAGCTTTCCATGATGGCATCTGTCTCAACTGGTTCGGACGATTCGAGATGTTGTCCCTCCTTTGCCCTTTTGGCATCAATGCTCCCCTGCGATATTTTCAGCAATTTATCGCCTATGATTCCTTCGGAACCTATGGCCACCTGACTGTCCGACCGTATAAACTGCCATGCATCTTTCTTGATGAGCATGTCTACTTTCACTGTTGAGTCGTTGACAATAAAGATATTATCCACTGTCCCCACATTAATTCCGGAGAATCGAATGTTATTTCCAATTTGTAATCCGCTCACGTTGCTGAATGTGGTTGTGAGTTTAAAAACAGGATCGAAGAGATGCTTTTGTTTACCGATGATGAAAACAGCAAGAATTAAAAGGCAAAGGCCTCCTGCAACAAATAATCCTAACCGGATTTTAAATTTCTGTGTATGGTTATCCATGATGATGAGTGATGATTGTCTTAATTGAATAAAAAAATTAGATAAATGATGAAAATTCAGCTTTTTAGATTTGATTTGAAAAACGATGCTATTCTCGGATCTTCCGAACCCTCGTAGGCTTTTAAATCACCATCCATGTAAATTTCGCCATCGTGCAACATCAATATCCTATCGGCTGTGGCACGTACACACTCAATGTCGTGGGTAATAATAATGGATGATGTTTTGTACTTTTTCTGTATTTTATTGATCAATGTACTTATTTCGTCGGAGGTAACCGGATCGAGACCTGTCGTAGGCTCGTCGTACAGCATAATCTTCGGATCGACAATAATGGTTCGGGCCAGGCTGATGCGCTTACGCATTCCGCCCGAAAGTTGTGACGGCATTTTGTTTAGCGCATCGGCAAGACCTACATTTTCGAGCGCTTCCAGTATTTTCTGATCACGGTCTTTTTGACTCAATTCTTTTTTAATCCTTTTCAAAGCAAACTCAAGGTTTTCCTTCACGGTCATTGAATCGTAGAGCGCTCCGCTCTGAAACAGGAATCCTATTTTTTTTCTTAGTTCACTCAGTTCAGCACTTTGAAGCAGATTTACATTTTCGCCAAAAGCCATAATGGTTCCGCTTCCCGCATTCAATAAACGAACGATGCATTTTATAAGTACCGATTTGCCGGAGCCCGATTTGCCGAGCACCACCAGATTTTCTCCGTTATATAACTCCATCGATACATCTTTAAGCACCTCCTGCGTGCCGAACGACATCCGGAGATGTTCAATCTCGAGCACCTTTTCGTTTTTATTGAAACTTGGTATTGTTTGATTTGTAGTCATTGTGTTTATATTTAGCTGATCTGAAATGTTCTATTAAGTACATTATAATGCTTTGAATTTTTACTAAGTCATTGAATCTTTCAAATTCTCAAATCTTCGATTTCTAATAACAGTAGTTTCGTTAATTGAAATTATAATTTTTCTTCTTGCCTTACCTGAGCATATCCGTTACCTGTACGGCAATCACATCTACAATGAGCACCAACAGAGAGGCAACAACAACCGCTGAATTGGCTGCAACACCAACACTTTCGGTTCCACGCCCGGCATTATAGCCTTTATAACAGCCTACCAGGCCGATAACAGCCCCAAAAAAGAAGGATTTCAGTATGGCCGGCATTAAATCGAAAAAACTAACCTGACTGAATGCTTGTGAGAAAAACAAAGTGAAGGTGACTTCGCCTTTCAGATTGGCACCCACCCAACTGCCCAATATCCCTAATCCATCGGCATAGAGAATCAGCAGGGGAATCATAAGCGTTGCCGCCCATACCCTGGTGACCACCAAAAACTTCATGGGCTGAGTGGACGATACTTCCATGGCATCAATCTGTTCGGTCACTTTCATCGATCCTAATTCAGCGCCCATGCCCGATGCTATTTTTCCTGCACAAATCAATCCGGTGATGACCGGTCCCATTTCTCTGATCAGCGAAACCGCCACCATACCCGGAAGCAAACTCTCAGCACCAAAACTTGCAAGTACAGGGCGGGATTGAATGGTAAGCACCAATCCCATAATGGTTCCAGTTACAGAAATAAGAGGAAGCGACTTATAACCGGTTTTGTAACAATGAAATAAAAACTCTTTGAATTCGAATTTACCTGAAAAGGTAGCTTTGAAAAAATGCGCAACAAAAAGACAAACATTGGCAATGTTTACGAAAAAGTCGTTCATCAATTCGGTTTTCTCTAAGGTTTTCTCACCTATTTTGGTGGATGATTGCTTCGTCGCATTTTTTATGCCCGGAATTACCTTTATGGACGGAATTATTTTCTTCATTGCAAATGATTATTAAGTATTTATCGTTTAATAAAAAGCAAATAAACAACACATTACTGGTTGATGAATGCGATATTAAATAGTTATGAGTTACAAGACTGCTCCTCTGAATTTTACATTAAAAAAACAGATCGTTATTTCCTAAAAATATTTTAGATATAGAATAACAACACGTTGACAAAAATACTTAGGTTGTGGTTCCTCACTGTTATATCCATTTCTCTAATAATTACATAATTCACATATATTTAACCTTTTGATGCTGAATGATTTTTTTGGTTGTTATGTTCTGTATAATTTCATTTTGGCGCACCTACAGCATTAAAATAATCACAGCAGGAATGAATTGCCGTTTCTTAATTCTTTCTTACCTTTGCAGTAAGTAAAAAATGAAATACATCGACGTCATAGTACCATTGCCATTGAGCGGAACGTTCACTTATTCGGTACCCGATGAGTGGGCGGATGCTGTGCGCATAGGTATGCGTGTGGTGGTGCCATTTGGCAAAAAGAAGATGTACACGGCCATTGTGTCCATCATTCATACGCACAAGCCCGAACTGCTTTACGAAGTGAAGGATGTGATTTGCCTGCTCGACAACCAACCTGTATTGCGCTATCCGCAGTTGAAATTTTGGGAATGGGTAGGTGCTTATTATCAGGCTTATCCTGGCGATGTGTATCAGGCGGCTGTGCCGGCCGGATTAAAGCTGGAAAGCGAAACCCGGGTGTGTATCAATCCCGATTTTGAAGCCGAACATATACTTTCGGGAAAAGAACAGCGCATACTGGATGCTCTTTCGGACGGAAAGCCTGTGAATGTGGCGGAATTGAACAAAGTGACTGAAATACGCGACGTGCTGCCCACGCTTAAAATCCTGCTCGAAAAAGGAGCGGTGGAAGTAAGCGAGGAACTGACGGAGAAATTCCGTGCCAAAACCGATACTTTTGTTCGCCTGAGCGATGATGCCCGCCACGAAGAAAACCTGAGACGTATTTTCGACGAACTCGGCCGAGCCAAAAAACAATTGGATATATTGATGATGTATATCGACCTGTCGAAATGCCTCATTCCTGCCCGACAACGCGAAGTGACGCGCAAAGAATTACTCGAAAAGTCGGGCGCATCTCCTGCTGTACTTGCCGCACTGGTGGAACGTGGTGTTTTGGAAACCTACCTGAAAGAAATCGGACGACTGGACATTTCGGACCTACCAACCAATGCCGTGTATGCGCTGAACGAATTTCAGCAAACAGCCTTGAGCAGTATTGAAAAGCAATTTAAAGAAAAGCCGGTGGTATTGCTCCACGGGGTGACATCGAGCGGCAAAACGGAGATTTATATACACCTGATACAAAAAGTACTGGATGAAGGGAAGCAAGTGCTGTATCTTGTTCCTGAAATTGCGCTGACTACTCAGCTTACCTCGCGGCTCAAACGCGTGTTTGGGAAACGGCTGGGTGTTTACCATTCAAAATTCTCGGATGCCGAGCGTGTGGAGATATGGAACAATGTGCTGAACGATAAAAGCTATGAGGTGATCATTGGCGTTCGTTCTTCCATTTTCCTTCCTTTCAGGCAATTGGGATTGGTAATAGTGGACGAAGAACACGAATCGAGCTACAAACAATACGATCCGGCACCGCGCTACCATGCCCGCAATGCAGCCATTGTGCTGGCCTCGATGCATGGTGCCAAAACTTTGCTGGGAACAGCCACGCCTTCTATCGAAAGCTATTTTAATACCGAAACCGGTAAATACGGCCTTGTAGAATTGCATCAACGACATGAAGAAATGCAGTTGCCCGAAATTGTGGTGGTCGACACCAAAGAGGCCTACCATAAAAAACGAATGGAAGGACATTTTTCGGATGTTTTGCTGGAGAAAATAGCAAAGGCGCTCGGCAACAACGAGCAAATCATTCTTTTTCAGAACCGACGGGGTTATGCGCCTTACATCGAATGCAAAGGCTGTGCCTATGTGCCGAAATGTAAAAACTGCGATGTGAGTCTGACGGTGCATAAGGTTTTCAATACGCTTACCTGCCACTATTGCGGCTATACCGAACCTATCCCTACAATTTGTCCGGTTTGTAAAACGCCCAACCTGAATACAAAAGGCTTTGGAACAGAGAAGATAGAGGACGAAATACGCCAGATTTTCCCTGACGCCCGCGTAAGCCGGATGGACTTAGACACAACACGCTCGAAAAAATCGTACGAAAAGCTGATTACCGACTTCGAAAACCACAAAGTGGATATATTGATCGGCACGCAAATGGTGACCAAGGGACTTGATTTTGAACATGTAAGTCTGGTGGGCATTCTGAATGCGGACAATATGTTGAATTTCCCTGATTTTCGCGCCCACGAGCGGGCTTATCAGTTGATGGCGCAGGTGAGCGGACGTGCCGGACGAAAAAACAAACGCGGACTGGTAGTATTGCAAACCTCGCAACCAGAACACACGGTGATAGGACAGGTGATACGCAACGATTATGCCGCCATGTATAAACTCCAGACCGAAGAACGGAAACAATTCAAATATCCTCCCTATTTCCGCATGATTCAGGTAACGTTACGACACAAAGATGTGAAGGTACTGCAACAAGCTGCTTTTACGCTCGCCGGTCAGCTTCGTGCTATTTTCGGTCCACGCGTTTTAGGCCCTATCGACCCGGTCGTTTCCCGGATTCAGAATCTATTTATCAAACAAATTATTCTGAAAATAGAAAACGAAGCTTCGCCGGCCAAAGCCAAGGAAATGTTACAACATGCCAGCGATGAGTTGCTTACCCAGTCCCGTTTCAAAGCGGTACGCATCGGACTGGATGTGGATCCGGTGTAGAATGCAACCCTGATAAAAGAGCTAATGATTTTATGACTAAAGTTGATTGCTTTATATTCGTTGTTACCATAGAATGCAATCGTGCGGCAGCGTGGGGAAAAACATTTTTTTTGTTTTCATGAAATTATATTTTTAGGTGGAACAATAAATACTCAGTATCAGAATAGAATAATTTCAACCTGGATTTTTCAATGGAATATCGATGTACATTTCTTAATGCCTCTGTAAACCTTGTTCCATCACCGGTAATTTCATTGACCTTTGTTATATTAATTCCATTAGGAAAAGATAAATTGCTTCCGGATAAATCGTAATTTACCACAAATGTATTAATGATTGACTTGCCTGTAAATGTTCTGTCAGCATTGAATGTAACTACGAAGCAATCTTCGCAATTTTCAGGATCAGCATTTTTGACGGAATTATCTTTTGTATTACTAAATCCATCCAATTTCCAGGTACCTAATATTGACTTCGTATCATTATCGGCATTTTCTTTTTCACACCTCGTTCCTCCTATCAGTAGGAGTAAGGTTATTGTCGTAAATACAATTAATTTTGTTTTCATAATAATTGATTTTTATTGTTTAACCATATAAAATAGCTCGGTAATAAGTTCTTTATCTTTTATAAAATCCTGATAAGAAGGATTAGGAGTACTTACTGTTTCCCACCTAAAAACAATATCCCCCGAACAATTACGGTAATTGGTTGAATAATAATGTTCAATTTGCGAAGGAACTGATATTTCAAAAATATACTCATCTTTGTCAATGACTTTTAATAGATAAATATGAATGCTTGAAATATCTTTTTGTCCTTTAACTTTCTTGCAATATTCAGATAGCCATTCAATATTTTCCAAAGGGTCTTCCACACCACATGCTGACATATTATGATTTTCGTAAATTTCGTATTGAGGTTCTTTGTCTTCACAACCCTCTATTCCCATTATTAAAACCAGGAACAGCATAACTGAAATGAACTTTGTTTTCATAATTATTCTATTCTTTTGAAATTTGTATATCATTCCTTCCATCAATATCTATTTTCCAAAGAAAAGTATCCCAATCATCTTCTTTTGAATATACTATCGCTTTTGAATCCGGCACCCAAGAATATCCCCCTGTACATTCTTGTATTAATAAACGAGGATTATTTCCATCTGCATTAACCAACCAAATCTCATTTCCGCCATTATAATTAATGTAACTGAATATTATACCGTCAGGAGAAGATACCAGCCCTCCTTTTTTGTTTCCGTCATTGGTTATTTGAATTTCTTGATAGTTTAGCGTATCGACAATACAGATCTCGTTGTTTTTTATGTAAGTCAGAGTTTTACCATCCGGCATCCATTTTACCTGATAAGCTCTTAAAGAGAGTTTGCGCGAATGCAGAAAAAGTGTGTCACAAACATAGACCGAATCTTCTATGTTATAAAGAAGGCTTTTCCCATCGGGCGCCCATGTGAAATTCATGGCATTTTTATTTAAATCCGAAATTTTATTTCGTATGATTTCCTTAAATTCATTATTCTGTAAGGTAATTATTCCTTCTTCAAAAAGTATTTTCCTGCCTGAAGGATTCCAACTTATTGAATTTCGAAGGGTGCCATATTTCAAAGGATAAACTAGTTTTTTATTATTTCCATCAATAGACATAATATAAATACCCGGTTGGGTTTTGTCACCATTTCCTGGATAACAAGAAAAAGCTATTGTTTTTCCGTCCGGTGATACGGACGGATTTTTCGAAACGGTAAAAGGTGGTTCATTTATTCCGTCACAACTCATAAATACTGAGAAAGTAAACGCTGTAAATAAATGAAAATTAATTAATTTTGTTTTCATAGTTATTCTATTCTTTTGAAATTTGTATATCATTCTTTCCATCAATATCTATTTTCCAAAGAAAAGTATCCCAATCATCTTCTTTTGAATATACTATCGCTTTTGAATCTGGTGTCCATGAATAATTAAGCCAATTCGACTTTGTTAAGAAATGAGGGTTGCTTCCATCAATGTTGATTAACCAAATATTATTATCAGACACAATATAGCTTAACTTTGTTCCATCAGGTGAAGGTATAGGTGCTCCTTTTTTTATACCGTCATTAGTTATCTGTGTTTCCTGATAACTCAATGTGTCGGCAATATAGATCTCGCCGTTTCGCATGTATGTCAATCTTTTACCATCCGGCACCCAACGTACTCCTCTTCCCTGTAAGGGAAGCTTTCGTGACTGTTGGAACAAGGTATCACAAATATACATTGAATCGTTTATGTTATATAAAAGACTTTTCCCATCGGGAGCCCACGTAAAATTCATTTCCCTCACATCCTCAATTGAATTGAATAATTTATTAAGTTGGATTTTAGAAAATTCGTTGTTGTGTAAAGTAATTATTCCTTCCGAAATAAGTAATTGATTTTTTGCCGGATTCCAATTTATATAACCTGTCTCCATACTATAAAGCGGATATATCAATTTTTTACCCCCACCATTAAATGGCATAATATAGATTCCAGATACAAAGGGCGCTTCACCTCGATTATTTCCATAATCATAAAAAAATGCTATTTGTTTCCCATCAATAGATACAGAGGGAAATCTGGCTCTGGTATGAAATGGTTCATTTATACAACTTCCCATTATCAAAAACAGGAACAGCATAACTGAAAGTAATTTTGTTTTCATATAAGTAAGTTTAGCGTTGACTAAAAGTGATTGAATATAAACATGAATAATTTTTTCATAATTTTCTATTTTATTCGCTTGTATATAATGATATTTGTGATATTGACATCTTCAAGCCCCGGAGTACGAGGATAAACCGAGGTTATTTTCAATTTATCATTATAAAAACTATAGTAATAGGCTTCTGGATCATCACTATTTTTTGTGTACCAATAAAAATGTTCAGAATCAATTTTGTAAGATGCTGCTTGAAAATACTTCTCTCCAACACAAGTACCACAATAATGCCAAACTGTTTTATCGGATAGAAAGTCAAAATGGTCATCATTAACATCGTAAGGGTCATAAGGAAACATCTTATCTTCCGTCATCCCGGTTGATTCAATTACCCATTTCCCAAGAATTTTCTCTTCAGGTTTTTGTTCGTTGTCTTCACATCCTCCTATTCCAATTATCAAAAACAGGAATAGCATAACTGAAAGTAATTTTGTTTTCATATGAATTCTTTTTTAAGGTATTGTTATTCTAGTTCTCTGCTAAACTCCACGTGCATTTCAATTGTCTATCATAAAAAGAGATGATTCCTTTGCCTTTAATTAATTGCACATCACTTATACGAATAGCATCTTGATTTTCGATGCTAATAATTTCCTCAGTTGTTTGAGGGATGGAAATTTGGAAGTAATCAAGATGTTGCCATTCTCCGGATGTATAAAACTGAAATTCAAAGGAAAGAGTTCCGTCTTCATTCAGCAGAAGACTGCCTGTGAGTTTTTCTAAAAAATATGAAGAAGTCAAATCAAATCTGATGTTAGGACAAGCGCACGCACATTTACAACTATTTTCATAATAAGGCATTGTTTTTTGAATGTCTTCTATTTCGCATTCTAATGTGTCTTTGTTTTCATTAACAAAAACAACAGTTTGTTCTTTGCTGTATGGAAAATAATTTGCTAACTCATCAGGAAATCCTTCGCAATATTCATTTCTACATCCACAGAGCGAAAGAATTAGTGTCATAAAACAAACAATGTTTTTTGTTTTCATAAATATTGATTTTTTGATGTAAGTAAATATCCAATAATAAGAGATGTGAAAAAAGAACATATCGTTGCATACGTAACTAATTTTAATATGCTTACAGGATCAATAAACTCCTGTTGATACGAAAGAGCAAATCAGGCGTATAATTGTAAACGATGGGCATAAACCAACAAGGATAAAATGTATCGAATCAATATGAACCGTTATTATAATTGGTGTAAACAAAGACTTTTACAGTTAACAATTCACAGTGCAAATATAAATCGTTCATTTTGAAGCAACAAATATAGTGTTAGTTAATTTTCATGTTTCTCAACAGGTTTTTTCACAAAGAAGTTATCATCTTCGCCTTTCGTTTGCATGCAAAGCCAACCACCCGCCCCCGAATAGCTTTTTGTTCTCAAACTATAGCACCGACCGTTTAAGTGACGATCCCGCCAAAACTTACACAATTAAAACCAAAATCGCCCACCTTACTGTCGGATACTGATTGTATTTTTGTAGCATTGAATGTAGGCGAACAGATGGAAATAGTTACGAGTTAAATACCGATGAATAATCGGGTAACCCGAAGTCACCCGATCATATGGGTTATTTTTCTTTTCAGAAAACCGATCATTCAATACGCTGACTTATAAAACTAGCACTTAAAAATACACAATGAGAAAAAATCTACTTTTGATGGTTGTTTTGCTGTTTGCAGCTTCAGCTTGGGCACAATCCCTTACACTCAACTCATCCGGCGGTTGGCTCGAGTCTGCTTTTGTAAAATGGCAGGCCGTGGCAGGTGCCGATAGCTACAATGTATATTACAGTGGCGAAGGGCTGACAAACAAAAAGATTGACACGCAACTGATCCGCAATTATGGCTCGTATTTTCGTGCCGATGTAGTGGGACTTAAAGCCGGAACGTACACGCTTAAAGTGATGGCCGTGACGGGAGGCGTGGAAGGTGAAAGCGCTGAAACAGCGGCGCTCACTGTTCGTGCACACGATCGCACCGGCTTTGCTTTTTCCAACGGACGGGTGCCGGGGGCATACAAAGCCGATGGAACTCCAAAGGAAAACGCTGTGGTGCTTTATATTACCGAAAAAAATAAAAACACCGTTTCGCTTACAGTGACAGGCGCCAACGCAAACCCATGCGTCGGCCTGCAAGCCATCCTGGATGGATTTAAAAAAGGAAAAGACACACGTCCGCTGATCGTTCGGTTGGTGGGACAAATCACCGATCCCGCTTACATGCTGGGAGGCGACATTGTGATCGAAAACAATAACAATGCAGCTTCTTATATCACTTTCGAGGGCATAGGCGACGATGCAGTGGCCGATGGCTGGGGCATACGCATTAAAAATGCTTCGAATATCGAAATCCGTAATCTCGGAACAATGAATTGCAACAGCGATGAAGGGGATAATATCGGGCTACAGCAGGACAATGAGTATATATGGGTGCACAACTGCGATTTATTTTATGGCAATGCCGGTAGCGATGCCGACCAGATAAAAGGCGACGGCGCCATGGATTGCAAAAAATCAACCTACGTTAGCTTTTCCTATAATCACTTTTGGGATTCGGGAAAAAGTAATCTTTTGGGACTCAGTGAAGGTCTTTCGGCCGATTTACTTATTACCTACCATCACAATTGGTATGATCATTCCGACTCACGCCATCCGCGGGTGCGCTTTTATTCGGCTCATGTGTACAACAACTATTACGATGGCAATTCAAAATATGGTATCGGAGCTACAGAAGGAGCTTCGGTATTTGCCGAAGCCAACTATTTCCGCAACTGTAAATACCCTATGCTGACCTCCATGCAGGGAAGCGATGTATGGGACGAAGCCAAACAAGCCAACGATTATACAAATATGCCCACCTTCTCGAAAGAAAACGGTGGAACGATTAAGGCATACAATAACTATATGTCAGGTCAGCGCCGCTTTGTGCCTTATGGCGCTGCGGGTTACCTTAACTCAACAGTGGACTTCGATGCTTATGTCGCAGCAACGCGTAACGAGCAGGTGGTTAGCAGCATTGTTTCGAACTATGGAAAAAACACTTACAACAATTTCGACACAAATGCTGCGGTGATGTATGCCTACACCCCCGATAGCCCTGAAACCGCCAAAGAAAATGTAATGTTATACGCAGGACGAATGAATGGTGGCGATCTGAAATGGACTTTTAATAACGCGGTGGATGATGCTTCGTACGCCGTCAATACAGGTCTGAAAGCCGCATTGATGAATTACAAAACTGCTTTGGTAGCTGTTCAGGGAGAAACTCCAGATGCTCCAGGCGGCCAAACACTTTCTTCGCCTGCTAACATGAACCAGACAGTAGCGAGTGGTACAGCCATTAGTCCTATTGTTTTCACTTGGGGCGGCGATGCCACCGATGCCACAGTAACCGGATTACCTGCTTCGGGTATCGATGTTGTAAAAGATGTTGCTGCCAAAACAATTACCCTAACAGGTACTCCAACAGCCACCGTTAACTATGTTGTCAGCACTACCGGCACACCGGCAACGGTATCGGGCACTATCACTGTATCAACAAGTGGTGGAACGGCCGAAAATGTTGTTCACAATTTCACAACCAATGGAAAAACAAGCACTTTCTTCGCCATTAGCGGTAATCTTTCAACCACCAAAGGAACAGTTATTTATAACGAACTGACATTGACACAGTGTTTGAAAATGGAATCGGCAACAACAATTTCATTTAGCACCACGCAGTCTGCCATGCTGACCCTCGTTTTCAACACTGATTTCACAGGAAAGGTGAATATAGATGGAAAAAGCTATACGGGCACAGCAGGAATTCTTATAGTGAACCTTACAGCCGGTACACATCTGATAACCAAAGGCGACACTTCCAATCTGTTTTATATGAGCTTGATTTACGATGTCACAGGCACTCCAAACACTACGTCGGTTGAACTTCTGCTCTATCCAAATCCGGTGATCCATCATCTGTCCATTGCGTCGGATGCCGAAATAGTAAAAGCGGAAATCTACAGTTTGTCAGGGGTACTGCTGCAACAAACAGCCCCGACAGTAAGAAGTATTGACATGAGCCACTTAAGTAAAGGTAACTACCTTGTGAAAGTTTACACCGAGAAAGGTGTTTTCAATCAAATGATCATCAAAAAATAACAGTACTTTCAAACAAAGGGATCAATACTGAATGATAAGTAAAAATGGTGGGCAATGGCCTACCATTTTTTGTTTATTACATTTTGCGGATGATAGAACACGTGAATATACAAAAGCCTGGAAAGAAATTATATCTAACCAGCTTCACTCGGAGCTCTTTTTGTTTTGATTGTTACAAAATGGTTAAATATTGCTGTATCTTCTTTGGTTTTGTTTGCATTTCTGTTGTTATTTGAACAATTATTATATTCGTATCGTTTTCTTCTATACTTATTGATCTATCTGTCATTCTGTTGATAGCTTATATGGCGAAGAAATAAGATAATTGAGTGAATAATCTGAAAACAACGTTTTATGAATGAAAATAATGCAGCAATGAGTGCCGTCTGGAATCGTTTGTCTGATCATATAACGAAAAAAGAAACAGAGATCAAAGGTTTCAGCGCAGATGAATTAATGGCATCCCACTGCCGTACGAAAGTTTTTATAAAAGATTATTTAGGAAACACAACTGTTTGCA
>CAYMHE010000012.1:0-39877 GCA_964390175.1 uncultured Paludibacter sp. | reverse complement strand
GGGAAATAATTTACTGTAAGCAAAAATAGAATTATTTTCAGCCCCTGATTCGCATTATTATTTATACCCTATCGGGTACAGATATACTAATTGTTTTGAAAATTATACCATTTCGGGTATAATTTATTGATTTATTTCATTTTTATACCTTATGGGGTATAAATTAAAGTGAAAGCTTGTGGATTATATCATTTCGGGTAGAATGATTTGAAAGCTCATTTCAAGCAACACAGTCCTACAAAACAGAGCCAAATAGCAGGGGAAATTCAGCATAGAACAAGAGAAGAAGCGCAGCCAGGCGTTATACTACGGCGCTGACTTCTTAAACTCTCAGCCTTTTGATTTGATGCTTTATTTCTTATCCAATTGCCCGAAAACTCGTTTCAGAATTGCATTTACACGTGCCACAGGGTCTTGGCGAATCAATTTTTCTTCAGCTGCCACGCGTACAAAGAGCGCATCGAGGGCTTTTTCGGTTACATAATTTTCAAGATCAACATTTACAGTTTTCAAACCCGCAATCGACCCTACCGTACTGCCGGCCACTTTGTTATAACCTGAACTGAGGGTATTCCATGTTTTCAGCGTCGACACATTGGCTACCAAAGGCTTTTCGAGCGACATTTTCACTTTAGGAGTAAAAGCATTTTTCAGTTCCACGTAAGTAGTGCGGCGCAAATATTCAGTAGCAGCATTCTCAGCCCCAAACAAAATTCCGGCAGCATCGGCAATCGTCATTTCCTTTATGGCCATTTTAAAAATCGGCGTGGCTTCCTTCACAGCATCTTCTGCCGAACGATTGATCGACAAAATAGCTTTCTCAACCAATTCCTGCCCGCCCGGAATTAACCTTATATTGTCCACGATAGGCTGAGCTTCAGCCGGCAACAATAATTTGAATGCAGCATCGCCTAAAAAACCATTTTCGACACCCAACTGCCCTACAGCTTTTTCGATGCCCACATCGAGCGATGATTTAAGACCAGATACATTTTCGGCATTTGTTACCGGCATCGAAGTCAAACCCTGCAAATCTACCTGTTTAGCAATGTTTAAAAGTTCGGCACAGGATGAAAAAAACAACAAAAGTGTAACGAAAAGAATATTATTTTTCATGGTTTATTTGTATTTTTGAAGTGAATGATTCAGCCACAAATATAAGCAAAATTTTAATCGATAAGTTCGAACATTTTGACATATTAAACGGTTATAGTCATACAAAACAATTAGAATTAGAATATACTATTTATATAATTTCAAAACAATAAAAATGAGTAAAATTGAGAAAATTGTAGCCCGCGAAATCCTTGATTCGCGTGGAAATCCTACAGTAGAAGTAGATGTGTTTTTAGAATCAGGCGTTGTAGGTCGTGCCTCTGTTCCATCAGGAGCATCGACAGGTGAAAACGAAGCCATTGAATTGCGCGATGGTGACAAAGGTCGCTATTTGGGTAAAGGCGTTCAGAAAGCAGTAGCGAATGTAAACAACATCATCGCCCCTTCCCTTGTTGGCATTAGCACATTGGAGCAACGATTGATCGACAAAAAGATGATTGCGCTCGATGGTACAAAAACAAAATCGAACTTAGGTGCCAACGCCATTCTTGGTGTTTCGCTTGCCGTAGCCAAAGCTGCTGCCGAATATCTTGGTTTGCCTTTGTATCGTTACATTGGTGGTACAAACGCTTTCACTCTTCCTGTTCCAATGATGAACATCATCAACGGTGGTTCGCACTCTGATGCGCCTATCGCTTTCCAGGAATTTATGATTCGTCCTGTAGGTGCTGCTTCGTTCCGCGAAGGTCTCCGTATGGGTGCCGAAGTTTTCCACTCATTGAAAAAAGTATTGCACGATCGTAACCTCAGCACTGCTGTGGGCGACGAAGGTGGTTTTGCTCCAAACCTTGCAGGTGGTACCGAAGATGCTTTGGAATCCATCCTGAAAGCTGTTGAATTGGCAGGTTACAAACCAGGTGTGGATGTAATGATCGGTCTTGACTGTGCTTCTTCTGAATTCTACAAAGATGGAATTTATGACTATTCGAAATTCGAAGGACCTAACGGAAAAAAACGTACTTCTGCTGAGCAGGTTGAATATCTTGCTGAACTGATCGCAAAATATCCTATCGACTCCATCGAAGACGGTATGGGCGAAGGCGACTGGGATGGCTGGAAACTGTTGACCGAAAAAATCGGTGACAAATGTCAGCTCGTAGGCGACGACTTGTTCGTAACCAACGTTGAATATCTGAAAAAAGGTATCGAACTCGGCTGTGCCAACTCTATCCTTATCAAAGTAAACCAGATTGGTTCGTTGACTGAAACACTCGACGCTATCGAAATGGCTCACCGTGCAGGATATACTTCAGTAACTTCACACCGTTCGGGCGAAACTGAAGATGCAACTATCGCCGATATCGCTGTAGCTACTAACTCAGGTCAGATCAAAACAGGTTCGTTGAGCCGCTCTGACCGTATGGCTAAATACAACCAGCTTCTACGCATCGAAGAAGAATTGGGCGATTTGGCTGTATATGGCTACAAAAAATAAGAAATTCTGACAGTTTTAAACTGACAAAATTTATTTGCTTTAAAGAGCTGTCTGACATTCAGGCGGCTCTTTTTTGTTTATAAATTCAGCTTTTTTCAAGGTTAGAACAATGCTTCGTTAATACGCGTTAAGTACAAATTGCAGCTTGTTAATTTTAGACAAATAACTACTGACTACATCTTTACAGGAACATATTTTGTATATTTTCGCACTATACAAATAAAATACACAGTTCAACCATAAACAACAAATTAACGCATTATGAATGTTTCAAGAAAAACAAAACTCCTCGGCTTCTTTGCCGCAGTAGTTGCCGTAAGTGTAGCCACCAATTTAGCTACCAACTATATTTCGAGTAAATCGAACAACGATTATGCTTTCCAGAACAATAAAATTCCGGCAAGCTATGCCAATTTTGCAAGTGCAGCAAGCGCCATGGAAACAGACTTCACTGTTGCTGCCGAACTATCCATACATGCAGTAGTTCACGTAAAAACAAAAACGCCTATCAAACAGCGATTCGGTGGATTTGGAGGGCTCAGTGACCCATTTCTTGAATTCTTTTTCGGACCACAACAACCTCAGCGAGAGCAACCTCAGCAGCAACAGGACATTCCTATGCAAGAAGGATCAGGATCAGGTGTTATCATCTCGAACGATGGTTACATTGTAACTAACAATCACGTAATTGACAAATCGAAAGAAATTGAAGTAACATTAAATGATAAACGTACATTTAAGGCCAAACTAGTAGGTGCCGACCCAAGTACCGATATCGCGTTATTAAAAATTGAAGCCGAAGATCTTCCGGTGATCATTTTCGGCAATTCAGACGCAGTGAAAGTGGGCGAATGGGTGTTGGCCGTTGGTAATCCGTTCAACCTCACTTCTACAGTTACAGCAGGTATCGTCAGCGCTAAAGCACGCAACATCAATATCATCAATTCGCAAATGAGGATAGAATCGTTCATCCAGACCGATGCAGCTGTTAACCCCGGAAACAGCGGTGGCGCTCTGGTGAACACACGCGGTGAACTTATCGGTATCAATACGGCCATTGCATCGCAAACAGGCTCTTACGCAGGCTATGCATTTGCTGTACCTACAAGCATAGTGCAAAAAGTAGTAACCGATCTTCGACAATTCGGCGTAGTACAACGTGCCGTGCTTGGTATAAGCATGGGCGACATTACCGATCAACTTGCAAAAGAAAAGAACCTGAAGACAATGGAAGGTGCTTTTGTGGGCGAAGTAACAGAAAACAGCGCTGCCGAAAAAGCAGGTATCAAGAAAGAAGATATAATTATCCAAATCAATGGCGTTGATGTAAAATCGGCAGCACAATTACAGGAGCAGGTAGGCCGCTACAGCCCGGGCGACAAAATAACTGTAACCGTACTCCGCGACAACAAAAAAATAACTTTGAATGCTGAACTAAAGAACCGTCAGGGCAACACAGGAGTGGTATCGTCGAACACTAACATTGATGTTTTGGGAGCTACTTTTAAGGAACCAGACTCAAAAACCAAAGCTCAGTTCCAGTTAAGTTACGGAATGGAAGTAAAATCAGTGAGCAAAGGAAAATTCCAGGAGGCCGGCATCAAACCCGGATTTGTAATTGTAAAAATAAACAACCAGGCCATACGCAGCACTGATGATATTGAGTCGGTCTTCGATGCAGCCATCAATACATCAGATCAGTTCAAAGTTTTAAATATTGCCGGCATTTATCCGAATGGCAAAGTCACCTATTATGCCATCAATCTGGCCGACTGATAATTTAAGCACTCGATCAGTAACCCAAAAAGAAATACCCCCGACACAGGTCGAGGGGTATTCTTTTTAAATACATTTAAACTTTGATTTATCAACAAAGCAAAACATTTCGGAGCTTTCAACGTTTCAATTACAATATAAAAACCCATATTTTTTCCTGAAGTATTGATTTTTCAAAAAAACAAGAACAGACAGGTACCAAAATCTGCATTTTATGTACCGTTTTTTACCATCTATGTTCAGTATTTTTATTCAGATTTCAATAAAACAACCATTGAAATTAATTCTTTTGTTTTGAAAAACCATTTTGTCAGGTCAAAAAAAATGAGTACTTTTGCAAGCTAATTTTCTATAAAGAAATGAGACAATTAAAAATTACGAAATCGATTACTAATCGAGAAAGTGCATCTCTGGATAAATACCTACAAGAGATTGGACGTGAAGATCTTATCACGGTTGAGGAAGAGGTGGAACTGGCGCAGCGTATTCGCAATGGCGACCGTATCGCTCTCGAAAAACTTACCCGTGCGAATCTGCGTTTTGTGGTTTCTGTGGCCAAACAGTATCAAAATCAGGGCTTAAGTTTGCCCGACCTTATCAACGAAGGTAATCTTGGACTGATAAAAGCTGCCGAAAAATTTGACGAAACACGTGGATTTAAATTTATTTCGTATGCAGTGTGGTGGATACGTCAATCTATTTTGCAAGCTTTGGCCGAACAATCGCGTATTGTACGTTTGCCACTGAATCAGGTAGGCTCATTGAACAAAATCAACAAGGCTTTTTCAAAATTCGAACAAGAAAACGAACGTCGCCCATCGCCTGAGGAGTTGGCCGAGCAGTTGGATATTCCTGTAGATAAAATTGCTGACACCATGAAGGTTTCCGGTCGCCACATATCGGTGGACGCTCCTTTTGTTGAAGGCGAGGACAATAGCTTGCTTGACGTAATGATCAACGATGATTCTCCCAATGCCGACCGTGCGCTTATCAACGAATCACTTTCTAAAGAAATTGAACGCGTTTTAGCCCACACACTTGCTGACAGAGAACGTGACATTGTAAAAAAATTCTTTGGAATTGGTGTACCTGAAATGACGCTCGAAGAAATTGGAGATGAATTCGGATTAACCCGCGAACGCGTTCGCCAGATCAAGGAAAAAGCAATACGCAAACTTAGACCAAATTCAAAAAGCAAATTATTGAAAAGCTTCCTTGGTTAACCAAAAGCACAATAAATATTTTAAAGCGAAGCA
Organism: uncultured Paludibacter sp.; assembly: GCA_964390175.1. Classification (GTDB taxonomy): domain Bacteria; phylum Bacteroidota; class Bacteroidia; order Bacteroidales; family Paludibacteraceae; genus Paludibacter. Next base: position 34,294 of record CAYMHE010000012.1, on the reverse strand, counting down.
GCAATGTTTCGCTTTTTTATTTTGCAGTCCTGACTGTTTTTTATTATGTTTACAGCCGAAACATAAATACTGCCCGACATGAAACAAAAGCCCTCACTTATTGCTTGCATTTTACTGGATGCGACAGGCTACCTTTCCTACATGCTTCCACTGCTGGGCGAATGGACTGACATTGTCTGGGCTCCCCTTTCGGCTTATCTCTTCTACCGCATCTTTGGCGGAAAAACAGGCAAGATAGGTGGGATTTTCAACATAGCAGAAGAACTACTTCCATTTACCGACTTTATTCCCACTTTCACAATCGGATACTTCTATACCAGCTTTTTAGAACGAAAAGAGAACAACTCTTTTAAACCATTCTAAGGAAATAATTCACAATTTATAGCGCATTTAAAATCTGAGTTCCATGAAAAAATCAATTTTAATTTTTACAGCTATTATCATGACAGTTACTTCATGCCAACAACCCAAGACAAGTGATTCGGCATATCAACCGAAACCATACGTGCAACTTCAACACCCCGAGTGGAGCAAAAACAGCACTATCTACGAGGTCAATATCAGACAGTACACACCCGAAGGCACATTCAAAGCATTTGAATCGCACTTGCCCCGGCTGAAAGCAATGGGCGTAGACATTATTTGGTTAATGCCTATCCACCCTATAGGCGTAAAAAACAGAAAAGGTACGCTAGGGAGCTATTATTCAGTAAAGGATTATATGGCAGTAAATCCTGAATTTGGCACAATTGACGATTTTAAATCGCTTATAAAAAAGATACACGCTTCGGGAATGCACGTTATCATCGACTGGGTAGCCAATCACTCGGCCTGGGACAACAAACTGGTAACCGAACATCCCGAATGGTATTCGAAAAACAATGAAGGTAATTTTCAGCCAACACCCTGGTACGACTGGGATGATATTATCGATTTCGACTACGAACAACCCGAGCTGAGAAAATACATGACTGAAGCTTTAAAGTTCTGGGTCGACGAGACCGATATCGATGGTTACCGTTGCGATGTTGCGGGCTTTATTCCTGTTGATTTTTGGGACAATGTGCGCATGGAGCTCGAAGCTATAAAACCTGTATTTATGCTGGCAGAATGGGAAGACCGCGACATGCTTAAAAACGCTTTCGATATGACTTATGCGTGGACTTTATGGAATAAATTAAGGGAAATAACCAAAGAAGGTAAACCCGTAGGAGGGCTAATCGAATACATGGCACACGATGTCAGCACATTCCCCCGCGATGGCTATAAAATGACATTCACCGACAACCACGACAAAAACTCATGGGAAGGAAATCAGTATTCAAATTTTGGCCCTGCACTCGAAACCTGCATTGTGTTTGCAGCCACTGTGAATGGTATGCCATTGGTGTACAGCGGACAGGAAGCCGGACTCGATCGGTCGCTGAGATTTTTCGACAAAGACACGATTATTTGGAAAAATCACCGGAACGAGCAGCTATACACACAGCTATTTGACCTGAAACACAAAAATCAGGCACTCTGGAACGGGAAATACGGAGGCCAAATGATCAGAGTATACAACGACAGCCAGGACAAAATTATTTCTTTTTATCGCGAAATGAATGGAAACAAAGTGCTACCCATCTTTAATTTCAGCAACGAAACTGTAAATGTCACGCTCAACACAAAATTTGCAGCCGACACTTACACCGAGCTTTTCAGCAAAAAAACTTACAAGTTACAAGGCAATGACCCAATAGAGCTTCCGGCCTGGGGATATATTGTACTTTACAAATAAAACAACAACGACCAATGGAACAACTTACGATTCACGTACTCCAACATGTAGCCTACGAAGGATTGGGCTGCATCGAAAACTGGATACACGAACACAATCATATACTGAGTTATACTAAATTCTACGAATCGTTTTCAATTCCCGATATTGACACTATCGATGGACTGATTGTAATGGGTGGGCCCATGAGTGTGTACGAAGAAGAGCTGTTTCCCTGGCTGAAAGCAGAAAAACAACTTATAAAAGAAGCCATAGAACAAGGAAAAACAGTACTGGGTATTTGCCTTGGTTCTCAACTCATTGCCGAAGTGCTTGGAGCCAGGGTATATCCGAACAAACTAAAGGAAATTGGATGGTTTCCGGTAACAAAAACCGAAACAGGCCAACAACATCATGTACTGAATGGCATCGAACCCAATGAATTTACTGTCTTTCATTGGCACGGCGACACTTACGACCTCCCGCCCGCCTCAGCACATCTGTTTTTTACCGACATTTGTCAACATCAGGCATTTATTTTCGACAACAAAGTACTTGGGATACAGTTTCACTTTGAAGTAACAGAGAAAACCCTGAACGAAATGGTCCAAAACGGGAAACAGGAGTTAGAAGAAGCTGCCAACATACAGACTGAAAGTGTAATTTTGCAGAAGAGATCAATGATAGCAGAGAACAATCAAAGAATGTACACATTGCTCGACAACTTGAACAGAAAAAATCAGTAGGCCATTCACAAACAAAGAGCCACTTAATACTATTTAAGTGGCTCTTTGTTTATTTTTCATTAAAATGGAAGATCATCCTCAGCAGGTGGAGGAACTTGCATATCAGCCGGTGGGGCTGCAGCAGTTGAAGCATTAACTTCTCCGCTTGTTTCAGGTTTTTTTCCTAATAATTGAATTGTCTCAGCATAAATTTCAGTTGTGTAGCGCTTAATCCCGTCCTTTTCGTACGAGCGGGTCTGGATTTTTCCCTCTACATAAATCTGTGTACCTTTGCGGATATACTTTTCGGCCAATGTTGCCAATCCGCGCCAAGCCACAATATTATGCCATTCAGTACGCTCAGGCACCTGAGTACCGTTAGTCAGCGTAATTGCCCTTTCAGTTGTTGCCATGGTAAAATTGGCAACAGCCACATCTTTTTCAAAATAGCGAACTTCGGGATCTTTCCCAACGTTGCCGACCAAAATAGCTTTGTTTACAGACATCAATTCAAGATTTTAAGATTAATAATTGAAAACATTCGGCTGTAAAAATAGAGTTATTTTTAGAAAACAACAAACTTTTTTCAAGTTTTTTAATGCGCTGATATAAATTTACATTAAAAACTCAAATCACTAATGCTCAAAGCCGTACTTCCCTTTACATTTGCCGAAATTCTCACCGCACCAGGCACCAGCGAAAGACCTGTAACTGTTACCGAATTGAGCGCTCCCTGTAATGAAACACCGTCATAAACAGCATAATTAGTTAACATTTTATTGGCTTCAGCTTTCATTTTATCCAAATCCTCTTTCACCGAATAAGTAAGATAGGGCGTTAATTTATTCAGAATAACGCCATGCAACAACCAATCTGCCGATTTCAACAAGGCATTCTTTGTTTTCAGGTCGAACTCAGGCTGTTGAATTTCCACTGCAGTTTTGTCAGGATTGTAGACCATATTCCCTGTAAAATAGATCCGTCCTTTTACCGAGCCTTTTACATCGGCCACAAAAACAGCCCTGCCTTCGCTTCCGAAAATTGACAAGTCGGTAATTGTGATTGTTTTTTTTCCTTCAGTAAAAGTTTTGTTAAGTAACTGCGCCTTGGCCATTTCCGATATCTTTTCAAAGGTAGCATCAGCGGCAACGTTCACATTGAACTGTTGAGGCGGACGCTGCACATATTTAAAAGCAGGCATAGCTGTAGTTGGATTTGTAGCCGGTTTAACACCCATAAACGATTCGATTTGAGCATAAAGCGACACCACCATATTCAGGTTAGTACCCACAGTGGAAAAAGGCGACACATACACATCTTTAGGTGTAATGCGTACCCAAAGATTATTTTCTTCGCTCACCTGAACCGGTTTTTGCACTTCAGTCCATGCCATGGCCAGGTATTTTTTCAAATCTACCATCTGACCTAATGCCAAATCTATTTGGTCAGTAATTACCTTTTCGCTTTTCGAAAGCGCTATGTTGGCAATCGGAGTCACTGGAACAGTAATGCCAATGAGGTTGATTTTAGGAGTTTCTATCCATTGAAAACCCGACGATGTTGTTTTGGCGGTCAATTTCCAGTTTTTATCTATACCAATTGTGGTTTTGTAACTAAGCGCTATACTTCCATTTGCCTCGTAATGATCACTTACTGTAAAGCCAAACTTTTCGACCTTCCAGGCAAAACGCGACCAAACCTTCAGCGGCACTTTATACTCAATTGTATTGTTATTAACAGTAAACGAGAAGTTTTGAGCCTTCCATATCTTCACGCTTAAATCCTGATTGTTAAGATTATTACCTTCAAAGATAAGGCCATTCATTTTTTTATTCACAGCCGCCTCTAATTTCTTGATATCAACAGAAATCTGTAATGGAAACTCGGACATTGCAGGCGAAAGCGTAGAAGGGAGATACGATTCCTTTGGTTTTTCGATCTGTGTTGTTGTCTTACACGCACTGACCAACAAGGCTATAGCCGAAAGCAAAAGAAAAATTTTAGTAGTTCTCATATTATATATTTTCGATATTCAATTATACTGCAAAATTAACAACATTTTTCGGGAACAAAGCCGATACAAACAAAAAAGGTGAATTAATTCACCTTTTTTATTCTCAGTTCACTTTCTCGTCGAGCAATGCAAGATCTATAACCTCCATTATATCCGAAACATAATGAAATTTAAGACCTTTCAGATATACCGGCTTAATTTCGTCTATATCTTTTTGATTGTCGTTGCAAAGTATTATGTCGGTAATTCCGGCTCTTTTAGCAGCAAGAATTTTCTCTTTAATCCCACCTACAGGAAGCACTTTTCCGCGCAGCGTGATTTCACCCGTCATGGCAAGATTTTTACGCACTTTTCTTTTTGTGAATACAGATGCCAGGGCTGTTACCATCGTAACTCCTGCTGATGGACCATCTTTTGGAATTGCTCCTTCGGGCACGTGAACATGCACATTCCATTCATCGAAAAGCAGTGGATCAATCTCCAGCTTTTCAGCATGCGATTTTATGTATTCCAATGCCAACATGGCAGATTCCTTCATCACGTCGCCCAGATTTCCTGTCAGCGTCAGTCGTGGCGATTTGCTTTTGCTCAGACTTGACTCTACGAATAAAATTTCGCCACCCACCTGTGTCCAGGCAAGCCCGGTGACCACTCCGGCATAATCATTCCCCTGATATTTGTCACGGCTGTATCGCGGCACGCCAAGGTATTTTTTTATGTCGTTCAATGTCAATTCCACATTATATTCTTCATTGGTTGCCACCAGTTTCGCTATTTTCCGCATCAACGCAGCGACCTGACGATTCAGCTCACGCACACCCGACTCGCGGGTATAAGATTCAATCATATGCTGCAACACAGCTTTAGACAACAACACCTGATCAGGTTTTAAACCATGATTTTCGATTTCTTTTGGCACCAAATGTTTACGGGCAATTTCCACCTTTTCCTCCTGAGTGTATCCACTTACTTCTATCAATTCCATACGGTCGAGCAAAGGGCGGGGAATTGTGTTCAGATTATTTGCTGTTGCAATGAACATCACTTTCGATAAATCGAAATCAACATCCAGGTAATTATCGTGGAAAGCAGTATTTTGCTCCGGATCAAGCACTTCCAGCAATGCAGATGAAGGATCTCCTTTATAGTCGGCATTTACTTTATCTATTTCGTCGAGCACAAAAACAGGATTTGCCGATTCTGCTTTCTGAATATTCTGCATTATTCTTCCCGGCATAGCGCCAATATAGGTACGGCGGTGACCACGGATTTCAGCTTCGTCGTGCAGACCACCCAACGAAACGCGTATGTATTTACGATTCAATGCCCGTGCTACCGACTTTCCAAGCGATGTTTTACCAACTCCCGGAGGGCCATACAAACATATAATCGGCGATTTCATATCTCCTTTCAATTTCAGAACCGACAAATGCTCGATGATACGGTCCTTCACACTTTCGAGTCCGAAATGATCGGTATCCAACACTTTTTTTGCATTTTTCAGATTGAAATTGTCTTCGGTGTATTCATTCCACGGCAAATCGAGCATAGTTTCAATATAATTCAATTGCGTAGAATAATCAGGTGAATGCTGACTTGTACGTTCGAGTTTTTTAAGCTCTTTATCAAATATCTTGGCAGCTGCTTCGTTCCATTTTTTGGCGCTTGCCCGCTGCTTAAAGTCAGCTACATCTTGCTCCGGCGAACTTCCACCCAATTCATTCTGAATTGTTTTCATTTGTTGCTGAAGGAAATACTCGCGCTGCTGCTGATCTATGCCCTCTCTTGCTTTGTTCTGGATAGACATTTTAAGCTCCAGGAGTTGCGATTCTTTGTTCAGCAATTCGAGCAGCTGATATCCGCGCTCCATGATTTCGTCGGTCTCAAGCAAACGAATTTTTTCCTTTACATTCAGTCCGAAATTGGCACACACATAATTGATAAGGAAAAACGGATTTTCGATATTCTTAATCGCAAACGAAGTTTCCATCGGCATAACGCCTGAGTTATTGACGATGTTAGTGGCCAGGTCTTTAATCGACGAAACAAGGGCCTGAAAAACACCTTCATTACTTTCTTCGGGTGTCGATTCGTCCAGCAGATAAACTTTTGCCTTCATGTAGGGTTTTGCAGCTACCTGCTCGCCAAGACGAAGTCTTTTTTTCCCTTCAAGTATTACTGTTGTAGAGTTATCAGGCATTTCGAGTATGCGAACCACCTTAGCAACAGTTCCCATCTGATAAAGCTGGTCAATGGTTGGATCCTCATCTTTTTTATCTATTTGGGTACAAACAGCAATCAATGTATCATTCTCGTGGGCCTGACGCACCAACTTCAGGGATTTAGTTCGAGCTACCGAAACCGGCAACAACACACCGGGAAAAATCACCATATTTCGCAACGGAAGCACAGGTAACACATCTCCCGATTGAATGCTTACTTCAGACGAGCTCTCATCGAGCGAAATGATTGGAAAAATATCTGATGAACCCATCATATCTTCCGAAAAAAAATTATCAAAACGATTGTTCATTGTAGCAAAGGGTATTTAATATGCCATTATGGCACAAATATACAAAAAGAAAATTACACTCAAATCAACAAAAATATACACTATATTGATTTTTAATGCTTTGCGAAAAGTTCTTTGAAAAATCCGCTTTTATTTTCAATAGCCATGCCAAAAAAAAGGGAACACATCCTGTATTCGTTGATCATTTACTTTCTGTGTGGTTGCCCGAACAATTTGGCGGTCATCTCAGTCACCTTCACCCGCCACACTTTCACATTTTTAAGCGCTGGTTGAGAATAGCTAAAATACCGGTCGGTATATTTTTTCATAAATCTGTTGAGCAGTGTTTCTTTCTCTGTCAAATCCTCAACGAAACTAACCTCGCCATTACAAATAACACTTTTAGCATCCATTCTGTAACTGCATGCCACGTCAACATGCTGATAAACAAGCTTTCCTTCGGTACAAAAGGTAATACATACACGATTGTTTTTTGCGAGTAAATCAAGGTGTTTTCCCAGCGGTCCCGAATGGAGAATAATTTCATCCTCGTAGTATCCAAAATTCATTGGAACAACATAAGGCTGCTGTTCACCATCGGCAATGCCGACAAAACAGATACTACAATCGTTAATAATACTTTCCATTTCGGCTTTATCTGAAATAACATAGGTTTTCATATTTATACTAATTGGGATTATGGGATTAAACAGCTGAATTGACACAACGAGCCAAAGCATAAGACCCGTTTTTTTTCTTTACAAAAATAAACAAAAACACGGTAGAAAATTACTCAACACCTCAGTTTCGCTTCCTTTCAACATCGATTACTATAGGCCGATAAAAAATAACTGCACAATCACACGCCCGATGTGCAATTTATTTCTATCTTTGTCACAAATTTTTAAAATATCATCAGTATGAAAAAAACATTCATGTCTTTATTCCTTTTGATTGCATTTTCGGTATCAGGTTTTTCTCAAATCGATAAAATTGTTGGAAAATGGAAAACAATTGATGACGAAGATGGGAAAGCAAAATCTATTGTTCTCATTTTCAAAGCCACAAATGGCAAATACTATGGAAAGATCGAGAAACTTTTTAAAAACCCCGATGCATTGTGTACCGAGTGCGAAGGTGCGAACAAAAACAAACCAAAGCTGGGCTTAATGGTGGTAAATGCCATGGAAGAGAGTAAAGGTACACTCACCGGAGGCACAATACTCGATCCCAACAATGGAAAAATCTACAAATGCAATATCAGCTATAATGCCAAGACAGGAACGCTTGATGTAAGAGGTTCGCTCGACAAGAGAGGCTGGGTAGGGAGATCGCAAACATGGGTAAAAGAATAAGCATTGTAAACTAACAAGTTACATTACGCTTAATTTTTTTAGTCAAACAAAAAAGTTAATTATTGTTAATCCAGTGAAAATACATTGCAAATATGTTGTACAACATAAAAATTGCCCTTATCTTTGCACTGTGTTTTTCATGGTATTAGATTTAAGGTTAACTAAAAGATTGGGTTGTCGTGAGACAACCTTTCTTGTTTTATCCAACTCCATCAAATGAACAGCATACACACCCGCATCTACAGCAGTACAAAAAACGCATTACCAAAGGCCGGAAAAACAATCTGGTGGTTACTCAAGATCATTCTTCCTATAAGTCTGGCAGTAAGCCTGTTACAATATTGGGGAATCATTGCTTATATGGCCAGCTTTCTATCACCTGCATTTTCGCTTATTGGCCTACCCGGCGAATCAGCCATCGTATTTATCTCCAGCCTGTTTCTTACTCTCTATGCACCAATAGCCATTATTGCAACGCTGGCGCTTGACATGCGCGAGATTACAATCCTTGCATTGATGTGTCTGATATCTCACAATCTTTTTGTTGAGTCGGCCATTCAAAAGAAGACAGGCTCGTCTGCTGTTGTAATGTTCGTAATTAGATTTATAACATCATTTGTAGCCGCCTATTTTCTGAACCTGTTCCTGCCCCAGCAACTTGGCGAAAACAAACTAACAGAAACAGCCATTGTTTTTTCGAATTTTTCGGAGATGCTTATTTTCTGGATCAAAGGAGCTGGCGTACTCATCCTTAAAATCGTTCTTATCGTATCCGGATTAATGATTTTACAAAACATATTGACTGAATTTAAGATTACCGATCTGATTTCAAAAACATTTGCTCCAATTATGAAAATCATGGGTTTATCGCCCGACAGTTCGTTTTTGTGGGTGATAAGCCAAATTGTAGGACTTACCTATGGCTCTGCCATAATGATAGAAGCAGTTGATAAAAAGCAAATTACAGCTCAAAATGCCAAGCTGCTCAACTACCATATCGCCATCAATCACTCGTTGCTCGAAGACACCCTGCTGTTTGTTGCCATTGGCGTTCCGGCAATGTGGATGATAGGTCCACGATTTATAATTGCCATTGCGGTGGTATGGAGCATCAGAATTTTTTCTAAAAAGCTGATTCATTAACATAAATAAGGATTGTAAATCTCCTAACAATTGCATATCTTTGCATAAACATGAATTTTAATTGAACTATGTCAAAAAAAATGTCCAACACAAAAAAAATGCTCATCGAGGTAGCACGTGAACTTTTTGCCAAAAACGGGAAAAAGGATGTTACGATGAACGACATTGCAGAAGCCTCGAAAAAAGGAAGAAGGACATTGTACACCTATTTCAACAATAAAGAGGAAATATACAAAGCAGTCATCGACAAAGAACTTGATCAGGTGATCGAAAGATTGTACCTTGTAACTGCCGAAACTACCGAGCCCGACATAAAGCTTACCAACCACATCATCACACATCTGGATGCTATAAAATACATAGTAACACGCAACGGATCGCTTCGGGCCGATTTTTTTCATGACATTTACGAGGTTGAGCGCACCCGTCGCAAAGTGGACGTAAAAGAGATTGCTCTTATCAAAAACATCCTCATTGAAGGTGTAGCAAAAAGAGTATTCAAAAATATGGATACAGATTTATCGGCCATGATTATTTTTTATGCCATCAAAGGGCTCGAGGTTCCTTACATCCGACAAAACATCAGCGATGAATTTGAGAAAAATAAGAAAAGCATTGTTGAGTTTGTCTTACAGGGAATTAAGAGAGCCAGAATCTGAAAAAATGTTATCATTTTTTGCTTTCAATTTGATATCTTTTAAAATCATATCTATTTAATTACATAACAGCTAATTACAAGGCAATACGCAACAAGAAAAATCAATCTATTCAGCCACAACGGCGGGATTCAATTACGGAATTTTTTCTTTAATGAAAAAGTTGTATTAACTTTGCACACCCAAACATAAAGACTATAAAACTATGGCATTTGTTAACAACACCATGATTGTTCGACGCGAACTCATGTCCAAACTCATTTCATTACACAAAGAGGAAAAGTTAATTGAAGAAATTGACCGTATCCCCCTTCGCATGTCGCCAAAAAATGCACAAGCCCGTGGGCGTTGTTGCATCCACAAAGAAAGAGCAGTACTCAAATATAAAATGCTCCCAATTTTAGGCTATAGCATCGACGAAGAGGAAGATGAGCTTACGCCACTATCGGACTATGCAAAGCGCGCCCTCCAACGCACAAAAACAAACAATTCGATACTGACAGTGGTAGACGAAGCCTGTACAGCCTGCGTAAAGACAAATTATGTAGTCACCAATCTTTGTAAAGGTTGTGTTGCAAGATCCTGCTCGATGAACTGCCCGAAAGACGCCATCACTTTTGCCGAGAATGGTCAGGCACATATCAATCATTCAAAATGCGTGAACTGTGGCATCTGCAAAGAAGCATGCATGTATCACTCCATCGTCTACATACCCGTTCCCTGCGAAGAAGCATGCCCTGTAAAGGCCATCACAAAAGATGAAAATGGCATTGAGCACATCGACGAATCGAAATGTATTTACTGTGGCAAATGCATCAACGCCTGTCCTTTTGGCTCCATCTACGAAGTTTCGCAGGTTTTTGACATTCTTGCAGCCATCAAGCGCAACGAAAAAATTGTAGCGATCATGGCTCCTTCGATCGTATCTCAATTCAACAACACAATGGACGAGATTTCCACAGCTATTGAAAAAATTGGATTTATCGAAGCAATGGAAGTAGCGCATGGAGCTATGGAAACCACCCGGCTTGAAGGCACCGAACTCCAGGAGAAACTGGAGAGTGGACAGCAGTTCATGACGACTTCCTGTTGCCCATCCTACATTGAGCTTGTAACGAAACATATACCGGAAATGAAGCCTTTTGTATCGCACACAAAGTCGCCAATGTATTACACAATAGAAATGGCAAAAGAAAAATATCCGGATGCTAAAATTGTTTTCGTAGGCCCCTGCGTAGGCAAGCGTAAAGAAGTGATGGACCATCCGGGCATAGACTACATACTTACTTTCGAAGAAATTGATACCTTATTCACAGGACTATCCATAGAACTTGAAAAAACAGAAAGAGAGAGAGAAACTGCACCACTCACCGGGCGTGGTTTTGCAAGGGCTGGAGGTGTGATTAAAGCGGTTCAAACCATGTATCCGGGGCTTGGAATTCAACCTATTTCGGTAGCCAATCTCAACAAAAAAAACATCGCATTGCTGCGTGCCTACACAAAGGGCAAAGCCCCGGGGAATTTTATTGAAGTAATGGCCTGCGAAGGAGGATGTATATCGGGACCCTGTGGTAAAATTGATTATTCGCAAGCGCAAAAAATTTTCCGGAAATCAATGGGAGAAATATAACTACAAATAATGATCAGTCTGAAGCTTTCAGGCTGATCATTATTTCATAAACAACAAGTTCATTGAAGAAACTCATCGCATTATTTGGTCTTATCAGCCTTGGATTGGGCATATTAGGTGCTTTTTTACCCCTATTGCCTACCACGCCGTTTATTTTGCTGTCGGCTGCACTTTTTGCCAGAAGTTCGGACAGGCTACATAGTTATCTGCTTCAGCATAAGGTATTCGGACAAATCATACGCGACTACCACGAAAACAAATCCATATCGTTACATGCTAAAATCATTTCACTGAGCACTATGTGGGCATCGATACTGTATGCTGTGCTATTTGTGGCTTCAGGGAAAATATGGCTTCAGGTACTACTGTTGTGCATTGCTGTGGGTGTGAGCATCCATATCCTGCGTTTCAAAACCAGAAGGAAATCAGTAAAAGGAGATAAAAACCAGGAATAATTACCCTAAAAAGAACCGTTCAGTACTGCTTCTTTGAGTCGGCAATCGCACTCACATTTACCTGACTCGAGCAAGCCACTGCGTTTTACGAGTTCAAATTCGCTTAAGAAATTATCAGTAAATATATCTGTTGTGAGATTGTCCTCAATCTGCTTTACCGTCCACCATTTGGCATGATCAATATACTCCTTGTTGTGTTCAAGATCGGGCAATTTGCAAGCCACAAAAAGGAAAGCATAATGATATTCAACATCTGTTTCGTGCATATAATTCGACAAGAATATCGGCTTTAATTCCTTGATGCCATATCTTTCGTTGGCAGTGCGCGAAATACACTGCTCGACGGTTTCGTTTGCCTTCACGTGATTGGAAAGAGCCGTATCCCAGTATCCGGGATACACAAGATCCTGCTGACAACGCTTTTGGAGAAAAATACGATTGTCTTCGATCAGCATCACCCTAATGATAGGATGAATGTACTTTGTAGGGTCCGACAAGCTGGTTTTATTATGAATGGAACCTATCATTTTCCCTTTTTCGTTCAGGATAGGCCACCATTCCTCTCTGAATAATTTAACACGGATAAGCGTCACTCTGATCAGTTCATAAAAAACGACAAAGAGAAACAGCACCAGATAGGCATCGTGAATAAACTTTAAAGTATAATCGAGATTCGAAACCTGCAATGAAGCTGTGAGTAAGTAAGCATGAATGTAAATGAAAATTACTGCCCCAAGCATCCACAACATCCTGAACATCTCGTTCAGATTATTGACCATAGGTGGTAATTTTGACTTTCGTCTGTTGAGCATGGCTTCTATGTAGCTCCTGAAAATCAGCGAAAGAATGAAAAATATCAATACCGCTGACTCCAACGCCACATCACCGATACGGGAAGGTAGTTTCTCTACCGGGAAAAAGCTTATAACCGACCCGACAACAAAGACAACAAAAACAGAAAAGACAAACCACTGAACTATTTTCCGATAGAAAAAATAGATGTATAAAAACAATATAACTATGACCGGCAAAGTAGCTATCCATGCCGTTTTCAAATCCCAAAAGTCATTCACCACCATAAATACGATTAATGGCAGAAAATGAATTACTGGATTAAAAAAAGTTTCGTTTATTTGCTTTCTAAGTCTCTTCATAAAAAAATTTCACATTGTCTTGAGTGTAACAACATAAAATGCTTTTATGTTTTGGAAAAAAAACTAAAAAAGGCCGAACCAACTAAAATGACATCATTCTGCTGACATATTTTCCGATAATATCGAACTCAATATTTACGACAGACCCTACCTGAATCTGGTGAAAATTAGTATGTTCGTAGGTATAAGGAATGATGGCCACCTGAAAACTATTGTCGGTAGGATTACAAACCGTAAGGCTTACTCCATTTACAGTAACAGAGCCTTTATCCACCGTCATATAGCCACGTTTGGCCATTTCCTTGTCAAAATCATAAGCGAAAGTAAAATACCAGCTCCCATCAGCCTCTTTCACTTCGGTGCAAACAGCAGTTTGATCTACATGCCCCTGAACAATATGACCATCCAAGCGGCCATTCATCATCATGCTGCGTTCCAGATTCACTTTACTACCTACCATAAGTTTTCCAAGGTTTGTGCGGTCAAGCGTTTCCTTAATGGCTGTAACTGTGTAAGTTTTATCGGTAAGTTCCACTACCGTAAGACACACACCATTGTGCGCCACACTCTGATCAATTTTTAGCTCGTCGACAAAAGAACATGTCATTGTTAAATGCAGATTTTCCTGCTCTTTGCGCAATGCAACTACAACTGCGGCTTCTTCAATGATTCCTGAAAACATCTTATATATTTACAATTTACTTATTTACGATTTACAATTAAAGATTAGTTACTGACATTTTTTATTGTCAGTTATCCATTATAATCTATCAACTTTTACCCAGCAAATACGCTTTGAAGTCGGCAAAATTTTTAGTCATAGGCTCACTTTGCTTTTCACCTTTCATAAATTCCTGCAATTTTTCAGGAATTTCGACTTCCCCACCCAAAATATTCTGCACTGTATCGAGGAATTTTGCCGGATGCGCTGTTTCGAGGAACACGCCCACCTCGCCTTCTTTCAACCCATCCTTGAGAGCCTGATAACCACAAGCTCCATGCGGATCGAGTAAATAACCGGTTTCCTTTTTACAGTTTCGCATAGTGTCGGCAATTTGTTCATCATTGTAACTTACGCCACTAATTTCAGCAGAGATAGCTTCGTGAGAATGTCCGTACAAATCCAGAATACGGGCAAAGTTACTTGGATCGCCCACGTCCATTGCATTGGCAATGGTAGCTACCGAAGGACGCGGTTTGTATTCGCCTGTTTTCAGGTATTCAAGGAAAATATCGTTGCGGTTATTAGCAGCAATAAAGCGTTTCACCGGCAAGCCCATACGTTTTGCAAAAAGACCAGCCGTGATATTGCCAAAGTTACCACTTGGCACACTCACCACCATATTGGCAGCAGCTGTTTCCGATATTTTTTTCAGCTGCGCATAAGCATAGAAATAATAAAAAGCCTGAGGCAGAAAACGCGCCACATTGATTGAATTGGCCGAAGTAAGTTTCATATGAGCATTTAACTCTTCGTCCATAAATGCTGATTTAACAAGGGCCTGACAATCGTCGAAAGTACCATCTACCTCCAGCGCCGTGATATTCTGACCCAGGGTAGTGAACTGACACTCCTGAATTGGACTCACCAAACCTTTGGGATAGAGCACATACACATGAATGCCTTCGACTCCAAGAAAGCCATTGGCAACAGCGCTTCCTGTATCGCCCGATGTTGCCACGAGCACATTCACCAATTTATGATTATCCTCCTGCCGTTGGATAAAATAAGACAGCATGCGCGACATAAAACGTCCGCCTACATCTTTAAATGCCAAAGTAGGGCCGTGAAAAAGCTCGAGGCTGTAGATGTTTTCCTCTACTTTCACCAAGGGGACGTCGAAATTCAGCGTATCGAACACAATGGTTCGCAGCATATTGGCATGTACATCTTCGCCAAAAAGCATATAAGCAGCCGTATAAGCCATGTCCTGAAACGAAAGCCGATCAATAGAGTCGTAAAACACGGCCGGAATTTCAATGATAAGATCCGGCATAAATAAACCTTTGTCTTCGGCTAAACCTTTGATAACGGCATCGCTCAAACTCACACCGCTCACTTTTTTATTTGTACTGTAGTATTTCATAACAATGACCCCTTACCCCTGAAGGGGAATTGAGTTAGTATATTTTCTTTTAAAATTTCTGATATTCAACGTAAAACTCCGAATAAGTATTCCTTATTCCCCTTTAGAGGGTAGAGGTTTAATCAGTGTTTGCATAAACTCCATTCCCCTGAGCAAGCCATAACTTCCTTTTTCACAAGCAAATTCATCGTATTGCTGCACCGCGTCGCCAGCTTCGTTGGTACGGTAAATAACGAAGGGAACCGGTTTGTTTGTATGCGTTTTAATGGCGCAGGGCGTTGGGTGATCGGGCAAAATGGCAATAGTTACCGGTTCGTCCCAGCTGGCAACTTCCTCTAAAATTGGCTGCACCACACGATAATCGAGATATTCGATTGTTTTAATTTTCAAATCCACATCGCCTTCGTGCCCGGCTTCGTCGCTGGCTTCGATGTGAAGATACACAAAGTCATTGGTACGCAAAGCCTCGATTGCCGCCTGTGCTTTACCTTCGTAGTTGGTATTGTAGAGTCCGGTAATTCCTTCCACTTCTATTACTTTCAGGCCGGCATAAACGCCGATGCCACGAATTAAATCCACCGCCGAAATTACAGCGCCACTTTTGAGCTTATACAACTCAAGCAAGGTTTTCATTTCGGGTTTATAGCCCGGCGACCAGGGCCAAATGCTGTTGGCTTTATCTTTTCCGGCAGCAGCACGCTTCAGATTGACAGGATGATGTTCCAGTAATTTCTGCGAACGAAGAATTAAATCATTCAGTAAATCCGCACTTGCTTTAGCCTCTTCCGTTTCCGCCTGAATCATTACTTCAGCAAAAGGAGTACCCGTCACATCGTGAGGAGGCGTACATTTCAATTGTTTTTTTCCTCCTTTAACTTTCAATAAATGACGATACGAAACACCGGGGAAGAAATGAACCTGCTCATTCCCCAACTCCTTTTGCAAAAAAAGAATCAGCTCTTCGGCCTCTTCATTGCTGATGTGTCCTGCGGAGTGATTCTTAATTTTTCCATCGGCGATGCAAATCAGGTTGCAACGCATGGCCATTTCACCTTCGTCAATCGCTACGCCCATACTGGCCGCTTCCAACGATCCGCGCCCCTCGAATACCTTTGGCACATCGTATCCCAATACGCTCAGGTTAGCTATCTCGCTTCCCGGAGCAAAACCTTCGGGAATTGTATCGAGCATTCCGCAACGACCCATGGCCGCCACCTTATCAATGCTCGGTTTATTGGCAGCCTGCAGGCAGGTTTTATTGTGGAGCGACGCGATAGGCTCATCAGCCATTCCGTCGCCAAGAATTATTATATATTTCATGCGTAAATAATTGTTTTTAAGCTGTCAATAGTTACGAGTTACAAGGCAATAGTTACAAGACTGTTGATCTGATTTTACTTTTAGAAAACAGACCATTAAACATTATTACTTATAAAAAATCCTTATAATCAGCCAAAGCCTCTTCGAATTTTTTCACAGTTTCGTGCAGCGTCTGGTAACTTTCGCCACCTGCGGCATTCAGATGCCCACCACCGTTAAACAAATCAGAAGACACTTTGTTGGCAGGGAAAGTACCTTGCGAACGAAGGGATACCTTAATTTTGTCGGTATCCTCACGCATAAAAACAGAGAAAACAATGCCATCGATTGAGAGCGGCATGTTTACCAGTCCTTCGGCATCGCCATTCTGAAAATTAAACTCCTGAAGTTCTTTTGCCGACAGCGTGATCAGCGCCGCCTTGTATTCAGGATATACTTTCATTTTTTTATACAAAGCGTAGCCCATCAGGCGCATACGATCGGCCGAATAGGTATTGAATACCCTGCGATAAATTTCATCTTTATCGACGCCCAGTTTTATAAGTTCGTTGATAATGATATAAATTTCGGGCTTATTGGAGTTGTAAGTAAAACCGCCGGTATCGGTCATCATGCCTGTGTAAATACATTCAGCACAAGCCAGGTTTATTTTCGAGAAATCGCCCATACGGCAAATCAATCTGAAAATCAATTCGCTTGTCGATGCTATTTCGGGATAAGAGATGGTGACTTTAGCATAATCGCCCGGATGTAAATGATGATCTACCAAAATTTTGGGCGCTGTTGCAGTCATGATGGCTTCTTCCATTTTTGCCAAACGGTTGGGCACATTAAAGTCGAGGGTGAAAATCAATTCAGCTGCTGCAATCAATTCATCGCTTTCTTCCTTCTGTGTTTCGTACACCAGCACCCTGTCCGCGCCCGGCATCCACTTCAAAAAGTTTGGAAATGCGGTAGGAACTATTACAACCGGTTCTTTTTCAATTGTCATCAGGTAGTGCCACAAAGCCAGCGATGCCCCCATGGCATCACCATCGGGTCCAACATGCACTACTATTACAATTTTATCGGCTTTATCAATCTCCTTTTGCGTCCTGTGAATCAGGTCTTCGGCTATTACTTTTGAAATCATCAAACTATAGTTTTAATTTGTATGCAAAAATAGAAAAAAAATATGATTTTGAAGCTATCCGGGCAGTCAGGTTGCTAAGGTGTAAAATTCAGCACATAAGCACCTTTTTCGGCAACGGCATAAAACGCAATATTGTTTTCGGCGCAAGTCCTGCGCACATGTTCGGTATACCAGTCCGTAATCGTATTGTCAACTATCACTTTAGCCGGATGCACATTCTCGAGCAGCTGGCTCATTTTAGGTTTCATCTTATTGCCAATAATTAAATAATCTACTTCAATGGGCGAAGTAAGCGTTTTGTTTTTTACAAAATCGTTATTGAGTACAAGTATTCTTTTGCCGGCAAAGAAGGCAAAACCATCGGCATACCAACTGTTTTGTTTCAAAAAAGCGGGCTTTCCGATATTCTTCATTTTCCAAAACCCACCGGCAATTCTGAACAGTTCGGCGCTATCACCCGAAATTGCATAATTAACACCACAGTCGATAAAATTAATGTGCGAGCTTTTCTGTCCCGAATACACAATCATTTTCACATCGTGCAGGGTATTGTATTTTGTTTGCAGCGACAAGAGCGAAACCACCAGCAACATACACAAACCGGCAAAAAGCGGAATAAACTTTTTGGTATAAAAATAAACAGAAATAAGCGCTATGGCTCCAAACAACAAGGTCATTTGCCTGAAATCGAATGTAAATTCGCTGATGGAATAAGGCAAATGCTCAATCCCAACGATCAGAAAATTGAGTAACCAAAGCGACCATTTCAATAAAAAGGCAACCGCAGCAGCAACAAACGGAATAAAAGCGACCACCAACAATACTATGGCCAAATAAATCACCAGGGTCGACAAAGGAATGGCCACCACATTTGTGAGTACAAAATAATTAGGGAACTGATGGAAATAGTAAAGCGTAAAAGGCAAAGTGCCCAACTGCGCTGCCACCGACACGGCCAACAAATCGCGCAACCAGCGAAGCGCCTTGTGACGCACCGGAAGTAATTGCGTGAAAGGCCGCTGAAAAAACACAATACTTAATACCGCAGCATAACTCAACTGGAAACCGACATCGTACAAGAAATCAGGATTAAG
This sequence comes from uncultured Paludibacter sp., assembly GCA_964390175.1. Taxonomy (GTDB): domain Bacteria; phylum Bacteroidota; class Bacteroidia; order Bacteroidales; family Paludibacteraceae; genus Paludibacter. The sequence continues at coordinate 15,258 of CAYMHE010000012.1, read as the reverse complement.
AATGAGCATCAGAAAGGCCGACATAAAAACAGTATTATAAATCTGCGAACGTCTGTCGAGCGCAGTGCCAATGGCGACTAACGAAAACATAAGCGATGCCCTTTCCACCGAAGGCGAAAGTCCCGTAATAAATGCATACGCCCATAAAAACAGCACCACCAGCACCGTTTTAAGCACCTTTGTCTTCGCCGATTTATCCATAAAAGCAAGCAGAAAAGCAATAACGACATACACAATGCCAACATGCAAGCCACTCACCGACAGGATGTGCATAGCTCCCGATGCGCTGTAACTGGCACGAAGATCGGGCTGCAAGGCATCGGTATAGCCAAGCGTAAGGGCAGCAAGCACAGCATATTCGTCGCCAGCAATGCCGAAAGATTTGTAGATATTGAGCAATCGCGCCCTGAATGCCGACGCCAATCGCCGAACAGAAAAGGACGCTTCACTTCCGGATTTTTGCCAGGCGCCGGAGGGCAGATAAGCGTTAGCAGCTATGCCCTGACGAGCGAGATAAGCCGCATAATCGAAACCACCGGGATTTACAGGACCTGTTGGCGACTGAAACTCCGCCTGCACCATCAATATATCGCCATAGAGCAAAGCCTCCGACAAACTATCCTTTTGCAAATACACAATGGCTTTTCCGTGTGAAGGTTTCCATTTTTGTCCATCGAAAAATTGCAGCAACTTCACTTTGCATTGATAGGATTTGGCCTTCTCGGCAGGCGAAGCAACCATTTCGATGCGGAAAATACCCTTGCGGTTCAGATCGGTAAAAACAGCTTCTTTCTGCTTTTGCACGCTGAGCCAATAGCCCAGCACAAAAAGGAACAGGCCGATACCCACGCCAAACAACCACCTGAAATGGTATTGTTTATCGACAGAACGAATAAAATAAGCATTGAGAACAAAAGCAAGGGAGAGAAAAACCAACACCACAAGCAACCATGGTTCCAGGTGGAAGTACCTGAAAACAACTATGCCTGTGACCAATGGCAACAGCAAACGGAAAAAAGGTGTCCGTTGCAGAAAATTCATAACAACAGAAAATTAAAGTCAGTATATCGGTTAGCTTATCTGTCTAGCACACGAAACCCGAAACAATTCATAATTCATAATTGATAATTCATAATTGATAATTGCAGCGCGTTCACTGAGCGAAGTCGAAGTGAGGCAAAGAAAGTCAAAAGTCAAAGGTCAAAAGTCTTCAGACCCAAGTCTCCTGTCAGTTATCAACTCACCAAATCCTCAATCCCGAAAGCTTTCGGGACAAATCTTCAAATTCTCAAATTTTCAAACTCTTCAAACCCTAAACGCGAAACACGGAACACGGAACACGGAACCCGGAACACGAAACTCGAAACCCTTTATTCTCCCAGCAGCTCCACTATCATCTTTTCGGGATCGGGAGCATTGAACACCGTGCTACCCGCCACCAACACATTCGCCCCGTGTAGGAACAGTTGAGGAGCATTTTCCAGATTCACACCACCATCAATTTCTATCAGGCAATCAGGATTTTTACTATCGATCAACGCCTTCAGTTCATCAATTCGCGCATAAGTCTCTTCTATAAACTTCTGACCGCCATAGCCGGCAAACACCGACATCAACAGCACCATGTCCACTTTATCGATATAAGGCGCCAACACGCTTACCGGCACATCCGGATTCACAGTAATGCCCACTTTAATGCCTTCGGCACGGATCAGATCAATTACCTGCTGCGGGTTTTCAGCCGCTTCGTAGTGGAAGGTAAGCATTTCGGCTCCTGCCTCTGCAAAACGCTTTACGTATTTTTCGGGATGCACAATCATAATATGTACATCAATCAATTTGCGACAGTGTTTTTTTACCGCTTCGAGCACCGGAAAACCAAACGAGATATTCGGCACAAATACTCCATCCATCACATCGATATGCACCCATTCGGCACGGCTGCGGTTGATCATTTCGCACATCGCCTGTAAGTTACCGAAATCGGCGGCAAGTATGGAGGGGGAAATTATTTTAGTCATTTTCTCAGTTTTATTTTACTGCAAAAATAATAAAAAAACATGAGGGAGTGAATGAAGTTGAGGTTTAAGTATTTACTATTTGACAATTTACAATTTACAACTTATACGAACCAGCAGTTTAAAATAGCCTGTATAACCTCAATATCAATAGAATAAAGATATATAACACCCCTATTGTCGTTTACACCGGAACATCAATCGGTTCTATCTATAGAAACATTTTTCAGTCCGACATAATAATCCTTGTCAGTGTTTGAGTCGTGAATTTGTGAAATTACATCAACAGATACATGTGGTCCCCATTTGGGTCCCTCGCGCGAAACTTTCTTGATTTTATATTCCGATTCAGCATCTAAGGTTTCGTTACTGTAATCGCTGACCCAGACTACATCGCCATAAATAACAAATTGCTTCACAAGATGAATATTAGCAGGTATTTTTACTGAATCGGTGCAAACAAGCCAGTTGATGGAAATCAATGGTTTGCCATTTTCCGGACTGATGGGTTGAAAATCGCGCCACATATAGGCCTCCAACACATAGCTTTTGGAACCGATAAATAAGGTATCGGTCACCATAGATCTTAGCTCGGAAATCAATTCCTTGTCGGACAAATTATTGTCAATGCCATTTTTAAGCTCGCAGCCCACCAGCAGCAGGGTAGAAATTAGGAATGCGAAGATGAATTTGATTGTTTTCATAAGTGATGAAGAAATATTATTTAATGGTCTGATTTGTAACGCTAAAACAATCCAATAAGACTCTCTCACAAGAAAGAAGAACGCAAATTACGCGCATAATACGCAAATTTTTACAATTCACATTTGCGTTCAAAAACTCTTTCATGACAGCCTAGTCATCTGAATTAATTGAATTTGCACATCCACTTCGACAGATTTTCAATTACGAACCTGTCAGATTTCAGAAATCTGACAGGTTTTACAAAGACAAAGAGCTGCAGTTTTAAAAAAATCCGTAGTGGAAGAATTACATTCGTTACAACCATATTGATGCTTCATTAATAGAAACTGTTGCACAAAGGAGGGAAAAATGATAAAAAAAAAAGACTTCCTGCATGGAAGTCCTTTTTGTAAGTTAGTTTAAAATCATTTCAACAAACTGATTTGAGCTGATCGCCTGCACCCTGTAAATGGCCGCAAACTGACGGATGTTTTGCAGGATTTTTTCCGAAGGCTGAACCTCGCTCTCTGCGGCAGGTTTTTGTTTTTTAATTTTCAAATCAGTGTTTTTTGATAAAGTAGTAGTTTTTTGCATAGGCACCTTACGTTTTTTTATGTGTACACAATTAAAACGAAGGCGATTACAAAAAAGTATATTTCATCAATAAAATATTATTTCATTTCGAGGTACACATCTTTTTCCTGCGCTATACGCCTCATATTGAGCAAGGCGTAACGCATACGACCCAAAGCGGTATTGATGCTAACATCTGTTTTTTCAGCAATTTCTTTAAAGCTCAGGTCCTCGAAAAAACGCATACGCACCACCGACTGTTGCGATGCCGGCAAAAAATCGATCAACCGAACCACATCCGAAAGGATCTGTTCGTTCGTCATCACGTCTTCCACACTTTTTTCGGATAATTTGGTGTTGTTATTTACAACATCATAATCCACACTGTCGGCCGAGAATGTATTTTCATTCTTCTCCCGACGGAAATGGTCTATAATCAGGTTATGGGCAATACGGTTGATCCACCCGAGAAACTTACCGGATGCAACATAACGCCCCTGTTGAATGGTGGCAATGGCTTTAATAAAAGTGTCCTGAAAGATATCTTCGGCAAGTTCCTTGTTCCGAACGATCAAATAAATATAGGAATAAACCTTTGATTTGTAGCGCAGAAGCAGAACTTCGAACGCATCATTATTGCCATCTTCATACAATTTCACCAATACATCATCAGTTAATTGATTCAATATAATCATTACTTATAAATTTGGGGATTTAAGAGTAATATTGTGGCAATAGGCAATAAGAGTTTAGAATGGTTAGTAAATAATGTTCAGATTGCAAATATAGCGATACTAATCATTAATACAAACTTTTTCTAAAGAAAAATCAAATAATTTTCACTTTTGCATAGTTTTCTTACTTTGCTGAAAAGTTGAATGAGGTGACAAGCGTTTAGTAGTTCACTTATTCACAACCATATAAGAAGCAACAAAAAACAAGCAGCTCCACTACTCCACCCACAGCACCAGGCCTTTGAGGTATTCGCCTTCGGGATGATAGATATTGATGGGGTGATCGGCAGGCTGTGTGAGTTGATGCAGGATGCGCACATTGCGCTTGCTTTCGGCAGCAGCACTGAACACAGCTAACCGGAACTGATCTTTGGTCACCACCTGCGAGCAGGAGAATGTGAACAGTATTCCGCCCGGTTTGATTTGTTCGAACGCTTTTGCATTCAGGCGTTTGTATCCCTTTAAGGCATTTCGCAGGGCTTCGCGGTGTTTGGCAAAAGCCGGAGGGTCGAGCACAATCAGATCGTATTGCTGATCGAGGGTATGCAGGTTGTTCAGGTATTTAAAAGCATCCTCGGCAAAAGCGCTGTGGCGTGTATCACCGGGGAAATTAAGTTCAATATTCTTATCGGTCAACTCAATGGCTTTGGCCGAACTGTCGACCGAATGCACCAACTGAGCACCGCCACGCATGGCATACACCGAAAAACCGCCGGTATAACAAAACATATTCAGCACCGATTTTTCGGCAGAATAACGTTCGAGCAACGAACGGTTTTCGCGCTGATCGACAAAGAAGCCTGTTTTCTGCCCCTTGAGCCAGTCCATCTGAAAGCTCAGGCCGTTTTCGATACCAATGTATTTTTTCGAATCACTTCCTATCAGGTAACCATCTTCGGGCGTGATGTCCGCTTTAAAAGGCAGGGTTGTTTCCGATTTGTAATATACATTCTTTACTTCCGGCACATTTTCAACAATGGCTTTGGCCAGGGCTTCACGCGTTTCGTGCATGCCCACCGAATGAGCCTGCATCACCGCCGTATCGTCATAGACATCCACTATAAGTCCGGGCAACGAATCACCTTCGCCATGCACGAGCCTGTAGGTATTGTTGTGGCCGGGAGCCACCAGCCCCAGCGATGCACGCATGGCATAAGCCAGCTCTATTTTCTTGCACCAAAAATCGTTATCTATGTCTTCCCTGCTGAAACTTATCACACGCACAGCAATACTTCCGATCTGATAATGACCGATGGCCAGAAAATTGCGCTTATTATCAAGCACCTCTACCAAATCTCCTTCGGCAGGTTTTCCTTCAATATTTTGGATAGCGCCGGAAAACACCCAGGGGTGAAAACGTTGAAGACTTTCTTCTTTTTTTGGTTTCAGAATTACTGTGATCATTATTTTGATAGGAATTGTAGGGAGAACGTGAATTGTAAGTTAATTAGCGAAACAACAAATTAAATGGCAGCCGCTTTGTTTTCGTGCGCCAAAGCCTGTTCGGCAGCCGCTTCGGCCATAAGGGTGTCCATTTGTTTTTTAGTAAGTTTTTTTTCTTTCATCAGCTGCAGATAAATGAGCAGGCTTGCCCAGGCATCGGTAGCCGCGTACACTTGCTGTTGGTCGGTGAGCACATCGTTTTCCCAGTTGGTGAGTCGCTGCGCTTTCGATATTTTACGGCCAAAAACGATAGCGAAAATCTTTTGAAGGCCAAGCTCCAGGATGCCATAGTTTTTTACAATTGTCTGCAAGTCGACAAAATTGTCGGGTTTGAATTTACGTTGCCGAATGAGCCCGTTGAAATCGTCGCGCAAGGCCAGCCCGATTTTCTTAATCTTATCATCGGCAAGGAAGTCGGCCAGCTCTTTGGGAAACGAAATTTTATTCAGTCGGAAGAGAAAACAATGGGTTGTTGTAGAAATCTGTACCAGCGAGACTTTATGATGCGTTCCACGGGTAAAAGAAGGTTTCGTTTCAGTATCCACTCCTACCACATCGGCAAGGCGAAGTTCATCAATAGCTGCCTGTAATTTCGACACATCGTCCACCAGCGTGATGGTGCCATCAAAGCCAACCACCGGCATTTGATTTACTTCTTCTTTTGTAATTTTTGATTTGAACATAAACTGAAAATCCTGTTATCGAAAAAAAGCCGACGGCAGAAATTATTGTTGTATTAATTAATTTTCAGAGAAATTTATCGTTTAGCTCCTCATCTTCATCATCATGTAAGAATCCGAGAAATGAATTTCTGTCAATGCTGCGTCCCGATACTTTTTCGGCATTATCGTCGGGAACGAAACTATCGCTAAAGCGAACAGCATGCAGCGCTCTTAGCGCATTCAGCAGTTTTTGCCCCCAATGATCAGCAAATCCCTGCAGACAAGCCACCAAAGCATCATTCATAATATCAGTATCGACAGTTTGATAATTGGCAGCAAAATCCTTCAGTTCCTGATAAATATCGGCTACGTTTTCCGACACGAAAGCCGCAATTGGTGTATCGCTCAGTGCCATATCAGGGTGAAAAACCTCAAGATACGAATCGTCGGCACCCAGCATTTGTTCCACCTGCTCCTTTACATACAGGTAATCTTCCTCCGTCACAAAGCGCTCAGGCTGATCGTCGAAAACAGGTTCGGGGATTTCGAGCAATGAAGCTTTGAGGTAGAGCAAGGGAAGGATTTTAACTGATTTGATTATAAAATCCTCACGCGTTTGCTCGGTTGCATTTTCGAGAAACAAACATGTTTCGGCTGCAACAGTAACAAAATCAATTACAGCAGGGCTGTAAACTATGTGGTCAGGTAATCCTTCGGTTATCATTTTTCTGTCATTTTTTAGCAAATGCAAAAGTACAAAAAAATATCAAGATTATTTATTTACATTCACTCAATTATTCAGTCACCCAATTATTCAGTTACTCAGCTACCCGATTATTCAATTATTGTGTCATTCCACCACTATTTAACAATGTTTGACGAAACAAATTCAAAATAGAAAGCGTTTTATTTGAACAAGAATTAAGCAATTAATAACAAGCACTAAAATCGAAGTAGTATGGACGACAAATTAAGACCTCTCAAGAATTACGAATCGATGGTTGAAGCTTTATTCGACCAGGAATTGCTGCGCAACAACGGCATTGACAGTACCATCAACAACGAGGATGCAGTGGAGCTGTTACCAATGTTCGGGGAACTGAACGAAGGATTAAGGATTCTTGTGTTCGAAAAAGATTTCGATAAAGCAACTAAAGTAATTGAAGAGTACAAAAAATCGTTAGAAGAATAAGGAAGAATGTACTATTTAAAGATGTACAATTTACAATTTAAAGATGTACAATTTAAAGATTTACGATTTACAATTTAAAGATTATAATCCCGGAATTTAATTCCTGTGGCTGGATGGATCAGATCCGGCGCCAACTCCAGCAGAGGAAGCATTACAAAATCCCGCTCCGTCATTTTCGGATGCGGGATTTTTAGTGTCGGTTGGTCAATAAGCTCATTGTCGTACAAAAGAATATCGATATCGATGATCCTGTCGGAATACCCGGTCACCGACTTGGCTGTCCTGCCCAGCGAACGTTCTATTTCCTGTGTTTTTTCGAGCAACTGAAAAGGCGAAAGTGTGGTTTCGAACAGCACCACAGCATTCAGAAACTGGTTTTCGGACGCAAACCCCAGCGGTTCGGAATGGACAAAAGAAGAAACAGCGAGTACATTCCCCGCTCCTATCGACAAAGCAATGATTGCATCGTTCAGGTTTTTCTGTTTGTTCCCCAGGTTAGTACCCAGTCCGAGATAAGTTAGTGCCATGCGATTATTTTTTTCCAAAAGTAAGAAAATATTTTGAAGAGTTGAGGGATTGAAGAATTAATTCGAGGGTTTGAGGATTTGAAAAATTGAGAATTTGAAGATTTGAAAGTGTCTCCCGAAGGGTTTCGGGTTTCAGGGCTTCCAGACCTCACCCCAGCCCTCTCCCAAAGGAGAGGGAGCAAGAAAAGGGAAGATCATCGCGAAGCGGAGAGTTGTTTATAGAGAATTGTTAAGTAATGAACCAATGTTTCATTCTTTGAGATCGTGGCAGTGTATCGTCCTGAAATTTGTTTACAGTTTTTTGTTCGGAAATTGAAATTTTAACCCCCTCCCCCTGCGGGTACTCCCCTTAAAATAAGGGGAGATCATTGTACGCGACAATCTGCACACTTAATATATTTAATTGAAGCCTGAAACCTTACTGAATAATATTATTTCTGATAAATATCGAACTGCGTAGATGTCCCCTTTGAAAAAGGGGACGAGCGAAGCGGAGGGGTTTCTGAAAATTAATCTAAGTGTGAGTCTAATCTTGAAATATATTTACATAAAAGTAAACAAAAAAACAGGATTATGCGGTGCTCTGAAAATTACTCAACTCCTCAAATTTTCAAATCTTCAAATCTTCAAATTCTGAATCCTGAATTCTCAACTTTCTGCCAATTTCCGCCTTTTTGTCAGTTAATTTCTTTTCATCGCCTTTGTCAAGCTGACTTTAACTGTCAAATTTCAGAAATAATTTCAAAATTTCCGCTTGGCATATGCTTTGTAAATTGGCAAGCGTATTCAAAAAACACGAAAATAAAAAACAAACATATTAAAACGAATAACAATCATGGGAAAAATTATTGGAATTGACTTAGGAACCACCAACTCGTGTGTTTCTGTAATGGAAGGTAACGAGCCTATCGTTATCGCCAACAGCGAAGGAAAACGTACCACACCTTCGGTGATTGGTTTTGTGGATGGTGGCGAACGCAAAGTAGGTGATCCTGCAAAACGTCAGGCCATTACCAACCCAACAAAAACTGTATTTTCGATCAAACGATTTATGGGTGAAACCTACGACCGTTTGACAAAAGAAATTGGTCGCGTACCTTATAAAGTTGTAAAAGGCGACAACAACACACCACGTGTTGATATCGACGGACGACTTTACACGCCACAAGAAATTTCAGCTATCATTTTGCAAAAAATGAAAAAAACAGCAGAGGAATATCTTGGACAAGAAGTAACTGATGCTGTAATTACAGTACCTGCTTACTTTAACGATGCACAACGTCAGGCTACGAAAGAAGCCGGCGAAATTGCAGGTTTGAACGTAAAACGTATTGTAAACGAACCTACTGCTGCTGCTTTGGCTTACGGTTTGGACAAAACCAACAGGGACATGAAAATCGTGGTTTTCGACTGCGGTGGTGGTACGCATGACGTATCTGTTCTTGAATTGGGCGATGGAGTATTCGAAGTAAAATCGACCGACGGTGATACTCACCTTGGTGGTGATGACTTCGACCACCGTATTATCGACTGGTTGGTAGCTGAATTCAAAAGCGAAAACAGCGGCATGGACCTGAGCAAAGATCCAATGGCATTGCAACGTTTGAAAGAAGCTGCCGAAAAAGCTAAGATTGAACTTTCGAACACTACTTCTTCGGAAATCAATTTGCCTTATATCATGCCTGTTGATGGTGTGCCACGTCACCTGGTGCGCACATTGACCCGTGCTAAATTTGAGCAATTGATCGACGATTTGGTACAAAAAACTATCGAACCATGTCGTACTGCTTTGAAAAATGCAGGTTTGACTATCGGCGATATCGACGAAATTATTCTTGTAGGTGGTTCAACCCGTATCCCTGCTATTCAGACTGCTGTTGAGAAATTCTTCGGAAAAGCCCCTTCGAAAGGTGTAAACCCCGACGAAGTAGTAGCTGTAGGTGCTGCTATTCAGGGTGGTGTATTGACAGGTGAAGTAAAAGATGTATTGTTGCTTGATGTTACTCCGCTTTCGCTGGGTATCGAAACAATGGGTGGTGTAATGACCAAACTGATTGAAGCCAACACGACTATTCCTTCGAAAAAATCGGAAACATTTACAACAGCTGCCGACAATCAGCCCTCAGTTGAGATTCATGTTTTACAGGGCGAACGTCCAACAGCGATCCATAACAAATCACTCGGTCGTTTCCACCTGGATGGTATTATGCCGGCCCGTCGTGGTGAGCCACAAATTGAAGTAACTTTTGATATCGATGCCAACGGTATTCTTCACGTATCGGCCAAAGATAAAGCAACAGGTAAGGTACAAAGTATCCGTATCGAAGCTTCATCAGGCTTGAGCGATGCTGAAATCAAACGGATGAAAGACGAAGCTGCTGCCAACGCTGAAGCCGATGCCAAAGAAAAAGAACGTATCGACAAACTGAACCATGCCGACTCATTGATTTTCCAGACCGAGAAACAGCTTTCGGAATTTGGCGATAAACTGCCAGCCGATAAAAAAGGCCCTATCGAAGCTGCTTTGGCAAAACTGAAAGAAGCGCACAAGGCTCAGGACATTGCGGGTATCGACGCTGCCACCAACGAATTGAACACTGTATTCCAGGCTGCAAGTCAGGAAATGTACAATGCTCAAAACGCACAGGGCGGACAGCAAGCCGGTCCTCAGGACTTCGGCGGACAGCAACAAAGCCAGAGCGGAAACCAGCAAGGCGATGTGACTGATGTTGATTTTGAAGAAGTAAAGTAAACCCCAAAAACAAGGGTATATATCCAAATAGAAATCGCTGTAAACGCTTAGTTTACAGCGATTTTTTTATTTTATTTTTTGCTTATCTATTGTTATATTCGATTATTTTTCTTATATTTGCAACATATTTGTAACGCGACTTAATTAGCAGGAAAGTGCGACTTATAAATACTTATACATACGTACCCATATTTAAAACGTGTATTATGCCAGTTAGCAAGTTTATCCTCCAAAGAAATTGCGAAAATTGCGGTAAGCAATTTAACGCCAAAACTGTCTACTCGAAGTACTGTTGCGAGAAATGTTCTGAAGCAGCCACACGTAAAAAGAAAGCCCTTGAAAAGGAAGAAGAAAAACGCGAACAGTTAGCCAATCAAATTCCAGCAGACCGCCCTTACATTTCAATTCAGGAAGCAGTAATTCTGTTTGGAATATCCAGGGATACCATTTACCGACAAATCAAAAAAGGCAATATCCCTGCCGTTAATCTTGGGGAGCGGTTAACCCGCATTAGTCGGGTTCACATAGAAGCCATGTTTCCAAAGGTCGAAATCATTCAATCTGCTCAACCACTAATCGAACAAACAAAACTCAATTATGACCCAAGTGAGTGCTACACGATTGGAGAGATAACTGAGAAGTTTGGAATATCAGCCTCCACAGTCCAAAAGACCATTCGAAAATGCAGTATTCCCAAAAAGCAAATTGGAAAATTCGTTTATGTCCCCAAATTAGAAATCGACCGGCTATTCAACCATAAATAATACTGAGCCATGAAAAAGAAACTCGCAAAAACCAAATGTACTGCAAAGCTCCGCAAATCCGAATATCATAACGAATGGTATTTAATACTTGAAAGCTATCCAGTTTTCAAGGCTGGTAGTGATAAAGCTCAACGGATAATAGAAGCACTAAACCGCTCTGTTACCACACCAATATGGGATAAAACACGTACAACAAGAGCCTCAACAGATGGTGCCAAAACATTCAAACCCAAGAGAGATTCTAATGGCATTATACAATGCAAAAGCAACATTGATCAGGAAGCCTGTATTTATGCAGATGGTGTGCGTAGTCTTAGGCAACGTGAGTATGATAATGCTGATTTGTACACAGAAAAGGAAGCCGAACAAGTTGAACACAACCAACGTCAGCAAATTGATTTTATCGATTACTTTCAAAAAGTATCAAAAGAACGACACCGCAACAGTTCTCAATCCATTATTGTCAACTGGGTTCGAGTTGGCGAGTTGCTGAAATCTTTCAACAACAATCAGCCACTTTTATTTTCTCAGATTAACCTTGGTAAGGCTGAAGAATTTCGTCGCTTTGTACTCACAGCCCCTTGTGGTGGCAATAAAAAGGGTACGATATCACATAATACCGCAGCAACTTATTATAGCATATTTAAGGCTGGATTAAAACAAGCATTTATTGACGGATATATCACAGTGGACCTTTCGGCCAAAATAAAAGGCATTCAGGAACAGGAAAGTCGCAGAGAACACTTAACAGTGGAAGAACTCAATATCCTTTCGGAAACACCTTGCGAACGTCCAATTCTCAAACGTGCTTCGCTTTTCTCTGCTCTCACTGGCGTTCGCCATTGCGATATTCAAAAACTCAAATGGAAAGAAATACAAGTTGATGGCGAACAAATTCGCCTCAACTTTACACAACAAAAAACAAAGGGAGTTGAATATATGCCAATTTCAAAACAAGCCTATCAACTTTGCGGAGAACCACGCAATCCGGAGCAACTTGTTTTTGAAGATTTACCCGACCCGTCGTGGATTTCCAGTCCGCTTAAACGTTGGATAAAATCTGCTGGCATTACACGGAATATAACCTTTCATTGCTTCCGACACACCTATGCCACTTTACAGTTGGCAGGTGGTACAGACATTTATACAGTATCCAAAATGCTTGGCCATACCAATGTAAAAACAACACAAGTTTATGCTAAGGTGGTGGACGAGAAGAAACAAAAAACAACAGGTACAATTAAACTCAAAATCAACCCGGAAAAATAAGAGTTATGGAAACAATAATTTCAATATTGCGCTTTGATCTTCGTCCTTGGCTTGATAAAAACAACCAACAAGAAGATTATTATTCGCCCGAATTGAGGTTAACCCCCTCAATTCGAGAAGAATTTATCCCTCGTTTCAAAACCGATTTTAATATCCCAGCCTTTTCTATCAAAATCAAGTACTATGAAAGGCTAATTGATAATAATATAACTGATTTTATAAACAATATAATTCGCGAAACCGAGGACGAAAGTGATAACTTGATAGCCTTTAAACTTAAAAAAGCTAAAGGGAGGATTAAATCATTAATGACCGAAATAAATGATTTGATTCTATTAAAAGATTACGATTTAAATCTGATTGTTTCTAAGCACAGTGATTTTAGTGCTGACAGGCAACACAAAGAAGCTACTTTCATTTTTCAATACATGCTTACAGCTTTAATCAAATGCTATTTAGAAATTCAATACCATTTTTCTACTCATATTCATGAGGATGACATTATGGGTATAGTTGATATTTATAGCCTTATTTTAAATAGACCAGCTCCCGAATATATATTTATTCATGAGGTTCAGACCCTTTCTATTGCTCCTGTAGAAATTAAGAATAAAGCTAAAAATTCAGAATCTCTTTCGTTTACTTACACTAAACTTAAGAAAGAGAGTTCAAACATAAATGACCTTTTCAATTCATTAAAATTGAATAAGAGCATTACAGAAGATACAACCATAACTGATTTCAAGCATGTGTTTTCTGGTGCTCCTGTGAGCAACCCTGTTAAGTGGTGTGGAGCTAAAGGCGATTTACCATACTTGATTAAATTACTAAACAATGAATACAAAGTTCTGACGTTTCCGGGAAATAGTATTTGGAAAATTGTTTGTGAATGTTTTGTTGATAAAGATGGGCAACGATTCACCGAGCAAAGTTTACGCGACCAGAAACAACCGAAGATTACAAAAGAAAACATAATAAAAGCAGCAAAACTAATGAAATAGTACACTCCGCACTCCGTTTGCAATAAATAAATAGCACAAAATCAGAAAAAGACTAACGTTAAATCGTTGGTCTTTTTCAGTTTATACATACCACTCCGCACTCCGCACTCACTCCGCACGGAGTGTTTAATCTCCATTCACCCCTCAAAACACATGTAATTTTGTGTCAAACAATGCTCGAAAAAGAGGCTCTCGGGCATTGTTGGAGCCTCAAATTTTTAATGCATAAAAAATTTGAATCATGCAAGAAAACATTTTGCAAAACGAAATTTCATTTAACGATATGCCAAAAGCATTGGCTTATCTTATCAGCAAGGTTGATCGATTGGAAACCTTACTAAGTGTATCAAAGTTGGAGCAGCCCGATTCCGACAAGTGGTTTAACGTACAAGAGTTGTGCGAATTTTTGCCCGACAAGCCTGCCCGGCAGACTGTCTATGGCTGGATTGGCCAGAAACTTATACCTTATCACAAAAAAGGAAAAAAACTTCAATTCTTGAAAAGTGAAATTGATGCTTGGCTGCTTGGCGATAAACGCCAATCAGTTGCAGAGCTTCAAGCAGAAGCAGCAGAGTTTGTAGCTAAAAAAGGGAGGATTGTAAGATGAACGACAACAAGCAACCCCGCCGATTAGACGAAATTCTGGAAGAACTTCGTTGCTGCCCCGAAAGCATTTTATTTCAATACGAGCAGCAAAGACAACAAACACATGTATGTCCAAACAATTGTAAAATTTTGGAAGCATTGAATTCTATTGAATCCAAGCTAACAAACACCCAATCTTCATGCGAAGATTTGAGCAAAGAATGGGTTGACAATCAAGATGTAATGCAATTGCTTCACATTAGCCCCAGAACCTTGCAAACACTGCGTACAAATGGCACATTGCCATTCTCCCGCATTGGAAACAAGCTCTATTATCGCACTGAAGACATTCAGCGAATTTTGAAGGATAACTACACTATGTTCAAATGTCGTGAAAGTGAGCGCAAAGCCGAACTTGTTCGGACTTTGCCGAGCGAATCCGACATTCACGCAAGTAAAATCCGTAGTTATGGAAGCGATAAATAAACAGCAAATTTTGAGTAAGACAAATTATGGCTTACTGATCTATTCGCATATTTTACAGGAATACTATCCTAATCAAACAGTCCTCTCCCTTTCGGGGAGGACTTGTAAACCAACTGAAAACCCATTCAATGAAAATAAGTTGACATTGAACGTTTTCATTGAGAAGGAGAATGTTTTGGGGAATGCGTTGGATAATGAGTTTTCGTGCCAACGAGAACAAAACTCAAACTCGTTTGGTGTTTTGTCGAGTGCCGCCGAAAATGCGCGTAGCGAATTTGCACGGCATACGGATAGCGAGAACGCTATCCCCGCCGGTGATGCATTCGACTTCGCCGAACTGCATTACAAGCAAAGTGGCAATGAACTACTTCAAACGCTAAATAAAGAACTGTATTTGCATATTGGTGAACAACGAAACTTCTATGGCAACAATCGAAACTTAGTTCCTGTTCCTGAGAAGCCACAACCTCAAAGCCCCTCAAATACCCAAAAATCCGTTTTTCTTTCTCCAAATGGAGAAAGTACCCGAAGGGGGATAGAGGTCGGAAGTGTTGGAGAGGCTTTATTC
>CAYMHE010000011.1:0-41528 GCA_964390175.1 uncultured Paludibacter sp. | reverse complement strand
CCTTCGGGTTTTTGCCACAATCTCCACACCTCGTTTCACTTCGGGTAGTATTCTGGCAAAAAACCTTGACAGCCTCAACGCTCCGTTTCTCTTCGCTTTTTATTGCAGTAAGAGGGTGTTTACATTTTCTTTTCCCTTTCAGTGTTTTTTCGCGAGGAAAAAGATTTGCTGAGGGCGATTCACTCAATGTAATTACTCTTTTATTGTATTGTTTATGTGTAACTTTAGATTAAAATCTTACAACCAGAAAGAAGAAATCAGCAACCCCCATTTCTTTATTCTAAACAAGGGAAACAACAGCGGTAAACCGCTTGTTTCTCCTTGTCCGAATTGCCTTACAATTCAATTTACTAGCACGGAAGATAAAGAACAGGCGTACTGGTTGATTTTCTGCCTATGGCAGTCAAAAACATTCTATCCATATTTGCGGGGCTCAGTCATTCCGTTTATCATTCTTCGCGATATGAAGAACTGCATTCAGTCCGCCCTGGACAAATCAGACCGCAACCCGGAGCAGTTCAAAAAAATGGTTGCAACTTTCCAGAGTATGAACCAACTCGAAAATCAGTATCGGCAGAATCTCAAAACCATTGAAAAAGCCAAACAATTGATTGTTTACCGATTTAATACAGCAGGTGGGTAAGCCTACCATAAAGCATACATAAGCCTACCATAAGCGCACCTTAAGGCATGACACTATATAGAAGACCAAACAACAGGATACAAAAAAAAGCTCTACCAATCCGGCAAAGCTTTTTTCTAATTCAATTCCGACTTATCAGAAAATATTCTTAATTTTCATGCTGTTTCCAACACTGAAAATGTAATAGTTCGCACCAACTTTCTGATAAAATTCAACTCCGACACAACTAATCAGACTCACGTCATTAGTCATTGTAGGGTCACCGGGCAAAGTACTTACTACCGACAAAGGTGCTTCTACCAAAGAACCTAACTCAATATAGTCAGAATAAGTAATTTTTGATTTCTCGTTCAATACTGGTTCGATAGGCTCATAAACCTTTGTAGTTGCATTGAAAGCAAAATCCGACAATACTGTAATAGCATTCACCAATCGGAAATGCGTCGCACCTGCAGGAGCATTCACATTACTCAAAGCACTGAAAGGCTGTACACTCAGCGTGACAGAATTTCGCTCTGCTGTGGCTGATGTTTCTACCTCCCCTGTGAACAGACCCTCAAAACTTGAATGGCGATTGAAATTCAATCCCAACAAGTATTGTGGTTGAGTCGAAACCAATATAGCACGATAACCACGAGCTTCCGATTGATCTTCCAGATTAATCTTTTTCATTATTCCGGTTAATCGACCTGTCAACTGCGGATCACTCATTTGCTTCATAATCTGAGCAAGCCCGGTACGAAGCGATTTCCCAACCATTGCGCAACCTGCAAACTCGTTCATGTTTTCACGAGTACGCACAAAAGCTGCGTCGTTTTTGATTTGGTCACCAGTTGCACCGCCTTTCAGCCCTGCAAAATTACCATTCAAACCCTTGATTTTAAAGTGGCGGATTTGTCCGATTGTACCACCGTAATTCACATGTCCTAATTGACGTGCCATGATTTACCTCCTTTTTTAAAATTATTTTTATGAATAAAATTTATTTTATTAAACTTGCAACTAAGTTACAATATACTAACAACTTATACGGAGTGTTAAATAAACGTAAATCAAAGTAAATGGAAGTAATTAGTACCTATCACCAAAGAAATTCACAGATATTAGTAAAGGCAGTTGACGGACATGGCCTAATTTTGAAAGATATTTTCAACAATTCAGAAGAAGAAATACGTTTCTGGGGCATAGACGCCCCAGAAATAAAACAATGTCGGAAATTAATTCAGGACGAGCGGGAAACACACATGGCAGGTCAACTTTTGATGTTGCTTGGTCGTCAATCGTTCAATTTTCTGATTGTACTAATTCCACCAGGCACAAAGTTGACTGTAAAAACCGAAAGCAAAGATAGTTCTGATATTTATGGCAGAACATTGGCTTATGTCTATTTGCCTGATGGTAGATGCGTAAATGAAATAATGGTTGCCGAGGGCTACGCAAAGCCATACAGCCGCTTTTATTGTAATGAACTTACAAACTATCAAATTCTAAACATGAAGGCTAAAAATGATAGAAGAATTGTATTCTATTGTGGAAGATTTTTGAAATCAATTGAAAGAAATTGAAATGATATGCATGTTGTGCAAACGTTGTGCAAATGAGGTAAACAAAAAAGCTCAATCGTTGATTATCAACTGATTGAGCTTTTTATGGTACCCAGAGCCGGGATCGAACCGGCATGGAAGTGAATCCACTGGTGTTTGAGACCAGCGCGTCTACCAATTCCGCCATCTGGGCGATTGCGGGGACAAAAGTAAGTTATTTTTTTTAATCACCCAACTTTTAAAAGCTTTTGTATCTATTTTTTTTTGAATTTAATGCTAGCTATTTTATTATCAGGCATTAGAAAACGAAAATACTTTACTTTAAATTTGGAACAACGTATGTGTTAGCCAAACTCAGGCTTGTGAATACAGCTTCATTGAAACACCCGCATCACAAACCAACGTGTCGGCAGGTGCTTTACGAATGATATTCATTACATAGATATCGCCTGCTGCCCCTGATATATTTACAATCTGAATGATGTACACAAACCAAAACCACTCCACAGGCAGCAGGAGATTGGCCAGAAGCAATACAAGCCCCAGCAAAACAACAGGCGCCATCGCTATGAGCATATAGCTGCGTTTGTCGAAAAAGGCAGTACTGCCCGCATAGGCATACATAAGTCCTTTGAACCCGAAATAGGGCTTTACATTGCTCAGCTTTTTCATAAATACTCCGTGAACGGCTTCGTGAAGCAGAATATACAGAAAAAGAGCGGCAAGAAACAATAACGGAACAAATATATTATACAGCAATTCTTTATGATATGCATGGAAAGGCACCAACAGAGCGGCAGGCAACACCATGACGACTCCCAACAGGAGAGCTGCCAAATTCACAGTAAGCATCTCCTTCTTGTTATTTAGCAAATCCACAGTTTTGAATTCCCTATATCCTTCGGGCAATTGCGCTACATTCATGCGAGAAAAAATTAGTGCATTTTTACATGAAATTTCTAATACTTACCTTTCTTTTTTGCCACATAATCATTGCGTTTTCCTGCAAAAATTTCGTAGTGATTGAACCAGCAATCGAGTGTTCCATTCAGCAATTTGATACGCTCGGTAGGTTTCATTCCTATTTTATCAAGGCATTCTTCGTGCGAACTAATGACCCAGCAGCTATTGCCTGTAAATTTATATTTCATTGTAGTACCGAGTGATGCATACAATCCATACAAATCATCGGAAGTAATACGCTCACCATAAGGAGGGTTAGTCACCACCAAACAGTTTTCGACCGGAGCTTCGAATTCGGCGATTGGTTTACGTTGCAGTTCGATGTATTTGCCCAGACCTGCACTTTTTACATTTTGCTCTGAAATTTGGATGGCTCTCGCCGAAATATCAGATCCGTATATTTTGAAATCGAACGGTCGTTCCATGGAATCGTCATTGTAAACCTCGTCGAAAAGCTCTTTGTCAAAATCGCTCCATTTTTCGAAAGCAAACGATGACCTGTAAACGCCGGGAGCAATATTAAGCGCAATTAATCCGGCCTCTATCAACAAAGTACCCGAACCACACATAGGGTCTATAAAGTTTGTTTGCCCGTTCCAACCTGCCATCAACAGCATTCCGGCAGCCAAAGCTTCGTTCAGAGGCGCTTCGTTTTGCGAAATCCGATAACCACGTTTATGTAAGGAATCTCCCGAACTATCGAGCGACAAGGTACATTGTTTTTGCGAAATATGTATATTGAACATTAAACCGGGATTGTCGAGCCGAACAGAAGGACGATTTTCGGTACGTTCTCTGAACCAGTCCACTATCGCATCTTTTACGCGGTACGAAACAAATTTGGAATGAAGAAATTCATCAGAAAAAACAGTAGCATCGATAGCAAAAGTACTGTCAACTGTCATATAATCGGTCCAGTTTACTTTTTTTACCTCCTCATAAATCTCGTCGGCAGTAGATGCCTTAAAGGTAAGAATGGGTTTCAGCACACGCGAAGCCGTGCGCAAATGCATATTAGCTTTATACATCAAGGTTTTATCTCCGGTAAAGCTTACTGCCCGTTTGTGAATTTCTATATTGTTTGCACCCAAACCCACAAGCTCGGTGGCTAATACCTCTTCAAGACCCCGAAAGGTTTTAGCTATCATTTCAAATTCCATATTGTAAATTATATATATTGTGTTTTCTGATTTTTTTAAAACAAATTATTTTCGTTGTACTAATTTAGCACCAGGTGCCACATCGCTGTCCACCCAGATATTCCCGCCGATCACCGCGCCATCTCCCACTTTGATAGTACCGAGTATTGTTGAGTTGGAATATATGATCACATTGTTGCCAATGATAGGATGACGTTGAATTCCCTTGATCGGATTTCCGTTTTCGTCGAGCGGGAAACTCTTTGCACCAAGTGTCACGCCCTGATACATTTTCACATTGTTACCAATGACAGCCGTTTCACCAATGACAACACCAGTGCCGTGATCAATTGTAAAGTATTCGCCTATCGTAGCTCCGGGGTGAATATCAATACCTGTTTCCGAATGTGCCATCTCTGTTATGATACGAGGAATAAGCGGCACATTAAGCTTAAGCAATGCGTTGGCAATGCGGTAGTTGCTTATGGCACGAATACTCGGATAGCAGAAAATGACTTCGCCAAAACTTTTAGCTGCCGGATCGCCGTTGAATGCAGCAATTACATCTGTGTGTAGTTTGACGCGAATGGCAGGAAGCTGACTTATAAACTGCATTGCCTTTTCGCTGGCATCGCACTCCATTATCCGACAAGCATTTTCGTCGACAGCAGAAGCATCGAAACAAATACCTGCTTTGATTTGATTGGACAACAAGAGTTGTAGTTTTTCAACATTCACACCAATGTGATAAATCATTGATTTACTGTTGACAGTAGCATTGCCAAAATAGCCGGGAAAAAGAATTGAACGGATCAACTGCACTATCTCGCCGAGCACATCCACCGAAGGCATAGGGTGGTTCTGATTTTGCTGATGACAAATTGCTTTAAAACTATCGGTATCCGACAGTTTTTTAATCGTATCTAAAAGTTTCTTTTCCATACTCTTATCTGGTTTCAAAATATTTTTCGACAGCTTTTATAGCATTCTCTATTCTCATCTCACCTTTACCCGTGACGATGGCGTATGGTTTTCCTGTTTTTTCAATTTCTGTTTTATACAAATCGAAAAAAAACTGACGGTCGTCGCCGTGTTCACGCACCGGATCGGGCATCCATTCCAAATCGTGATAACACAAAAGATAAAAATCAAAATAATTTTTATTGAGCTGCGCTGTCACCAACTCAGGAACTTTGCCAAAACAATACTCAAACCATACTTTTGTGATGATCAGATCGGTATCAAAAAAAACAAATCCGGGCGAATCGTCATTTTCGAAGCTCTTCTGCTCCAGTATTTGTTGTTCGGCAATCGCACAAACATCTTCGTAGGTATAAGTGCTGCCCAGTTTTTCAATATATTCACGCGCAAACTCGGGTATCCACTGTCCGGCAAAATACTCAGCCAACTGCCTGGCTATTTCTGTTTTTCCTGTCGATTCGGGGCCTGATA
The DNA here is from genome assembly GCA_964390175.1 of uncultured Paludibacter sp. Classification (GTDB taxonomy): domain Bacteria; phylum Bacteroidota; class Bacteroidia; order Bacteroidales; family Paludibacteraceae; genus Paludibacter. Next base: position 35,787 of record CAYMHE010000011.1, on the reverse strand, counting down.
TGGCAATTTTAAACATGAATAAGTTCGATCTGTGGTACTTTAGCTGCTACCAGTTTTGCAGCAGCAATAATGGTTGAATACCCTATATTTATTGGTTGTTTATTGTTTTCTTTCCTGTATGAACAAAAAAAATTATCTTTGAAAAAAAAAAAACAATGTGCAAATTTACGACAATTATTCTGCTTTTCTGCTTTATTTCTGTTATATCTGACACAATTACGGCACAAAACACCGATTATAAAATTCTCAAATCACTGAACGAGTCCTCTGACGGATTGAGAAATTACTCAGCATTTATATCCAATTCAACAAAAATAAGCTCTGTGGCGATACCTGTTGTAATGGGTTCAGTTGCTTTGTTTCAGAAGAATGATGCATTGCTTCAGGATGCAATCTATATAGGTGTTTCTATGGGAGTAAATACAGTGCTTACTTACGGATTGAAATACAGTGTTAATCGCGAACGTCCTTACATTGCTCATCCTGATCTGAATGTAGACCCTGCCTTTTACGAATCATCAGCCTCCTTTCCCTCGGGTCACACATCCCTGGCCTTTTCAGTTGCGACTTCGCTGAGCCTTACCCATCCTAAATGGTACGTAATAGCTCCGGCCTATCTGTGGGCAGGCTCAGTGGGTTATTCCCGGCTGAACCTGGGTGTCCACTACCCTACCGACGTGCTTGCAGGCGCTGTGTTAGGAGCCGGAAGCGCCTACCTAACCTACAAAGCAAATGAATGGTACCAAAAAAAACAGGCCAAAAAGAAACTTGCAAACACAAATGCCTTTCTTATCGACAATCAGGAATAAGAATATCAGTTCAATCACTTATCCCTGCTTTTTCTGTTGTTTAGAAACAAAGTCTTTTCAATCCTCGTCCTCAACAGGTTTCACGAGCATAATTTTCAGCCACACCAAACCAATTATGGCTGCGACCACCGACCCTATCAATATCGAAATCTTAGCGTTATTGGCCATATCCATATCGGTATAGGCCAGCAATGTTATAAAAATCGACATTGTAAACCCGATGCCTCCCAAAAAGCCAACGCCGATAATATTTCCCCACTTCAGCTCGGTTGGCAATTTTGATAATTTAAATTTCACGGCAAGGTACGAAAAGAGCGAAATACCCAGGGGTTTACCAATGACGAGTCCGGCAATAATACCAAGACTTCCCATTTCGAGCAATCCATCCTGCCAGCCACTTTTGATAACGATACCGGTGTTGGCCACTGCAAAAAGCGGTAATATGAAAAAAGCAACGGGCTTATGCAGAAAATGTTGAATTTTATACGAAGGCGATTTATCGATAGACTTACCAAAAGGAATGGCAAAAGCAAGCAACACACCGGTAATGGTGGCATGCACCCCCGAATGCAACATAAAATACCACATCAATATTCCTCCAATGAGGTATGGAATCATATTGCAAACTTTCAGGCGGTTCAGCAAAATGAGTACAGCATAAATTCCTAACGCAATCATCAGATTTGAAAGCGAAATGGATGCTGAATAAAAAATGGCAATCACCACTATGGCGCCCAGGTCGTCGATCACAGCCAAAGCAGTAAGGAAAACTTTCAGCGATGCCGGCACCTTATTGCCAAGTAAAGATAGAATCCCGATGGCAAATGCAATGTCGGTGGCCATAGGTATTCCTGTTCCAGCCTGAGTAGGTAAGCCATAATTCAGCAGCATAAAAATCCCTGCCGGCACCAGCATTCCTCCCAAAGCAGCAACAATGGGCAAAGAAGCGTTGCGTATATCGGACAATTCACCCTCATAAATTTCCCGTTCGAGCTCCAACCCTATCAGCAGAAAGAATATTGCCATCAGTCCATCATTGATCCATTGGGTAATTGTATGCCCACCCCAATCGGTAGCCCAAAACTCGGTATAAGCTCCCTGCCACTGAGAGTTGGCAAGGATCAGCGAAAGAGCTGTGGCAATAATAAGGATAAGACCACCGGCCTTTTCGCTGTCGAAAAATTCTCTGAATAGTTTTGTTAACTTCATGATTCAATAAGTGTTTATAATATTTTTAGGAATAGATTGAATGTAAATATACAGGAAAAACACGGTGGAATATAAATTGTTTTATCAGCTAAAAAAAACAGAAACCTTTCGAAATCGGGTTTCTGTTTTTTTTTGAAATGACCTTTTCCGACATTTTCTGTCAGATCATCTTCAACTTTCTTATTTTCTTAAATTTAATTCCTCCTGAGTTTTCACTCTTAGTCCGGGATGTTCTTTAGCAATTTGGCGTAATATTTCTTCGGAATAACCGGCACGAATAATTCCGGGTGGAATATGTAACTCGTTCTGGAGGAATTTTCCATCTTTTTCCTTTTTTATATTTCCATCCATGTATTTCACCAACAGATATTCTCCCAGTTTTTTCCAGGCGGCAGTTGAGTTTTCGGCCTGAGTAAGACTGAATTTAGTCAAAAATGCACGCGCTTCGGCTTCGGGCATATTTACAGCAGCTTTATCAATAGAAGGAACCAATGCGTTAAAATCAGTTTCCCAATGCGCCTGCACCTGCTTGATATCAGGCATCATAAAGGAGTATTTTCCGTAAGCATAATTGGCAACTCCATTGAAAATCCAGAAAGCAGAAGTAGAAGAATACTCAAGCAAATTACCGTTATTTTGATTGTAACATTCAGGAATTGAATTTATTCCACAATACATCGGCACATACAGACAGCTTGCTGCGTCGTCGACGCCGAACCACAAAACACCACCAATATAATCGGGCAGCCAATTACGCATTTGAGCAACAAAAGTAAAACCTGTTTGTTGTGTAGCCACGGGACGTTCGTGCATGTATTCAACGCCATCCACTTTGAACGACAATGGGCTGTGGCGCAATTTACTACCAAAAGGAGCAGCAGCAACACCCTTAGTCATATCAAATTCGGTACCTTCGTACTGGTTGCGCATATACTCCTTAACGTTTTGAGCACTGATTTTGAAAGCTGGTTTTATCCACAAGGGCATGCGTTCGGCAGTTTCACCTTTAACGTAAGTGATGTATTTTTCCATTTCAGGATTTACCTGACGGAAGAAACTCCATACACGTGCTTCGCAAATACGAAGTGCACTATAATCCAGAGGCGCATAAGTATCTGAAAAGCTGAATTCTGAATTTTTTCCTTTGAAATAACCTTTTTCGCGGGCAAAAGCAATTACATCTTCTGAATACAGACAATTATTTTTATCGTCGAAAGGGAAAGTAGTGATGCGTGCCTGATTGGCATGACCTGAGACGCAGTCGTCAGGAATGCGCTGAGCCACCCACACAGCACCTTTATTCTTCGGGCCTTTCCCTATCATCTCAAGTATCCACACTTCATTCGGATCAGCAATTGAGAAAGATTCACCTGAGCTATAGTAGCCATATTCGGCCACCAAATCAGTCATTACCCCGATGGCTTCGCGCGCATTTCTGGCACGCTGCAAAGTGATGTACATCAAGCTTCCATAATCGATAATACCCGTTGTATCAACCAACTCCTCGCGACCACCAAAAGTAGTTTCGGCAATGCTCAACTGGTGTTCATTCATATTACCTATCACAGAATAGGTTTGTGCTACCTGTTTAATCTTTCCAAGATATTTTCCTGTATCCCATTCGGTTACATCGAGCATAGCACCCTCGGGATAAGTCGCAGCAGGATAATGATACAATGCTCCGTACAAAAAGTATGAATCAGCAGAATAGCTGATAAGCGTCGATCCATCGACTGTTGCGTTTTTCCCTGCTAAAAAATTTGTGCATGAGAACGCCACCGTCCAACTCAACAAAAACAAAGAAACGAATAGAAATCTTTTTATCATTGTATGTATATATTTATTTTTTAAAGCTTACAAAGATAATCTAAAAAAATCACAAATCAAAACATATGATTTTGATTTATAAACACATGCAAACAAAATACTATAAATGTATAAATCACAGAAAAGATATTCAGACATTTGCAAACGACAAAATATTAAACTCAAATCCGGAAGCCCCAAAACCTTGTTTGTGGTTTCGATTGACTTTCAGGCAATTTGGCTTATGCAATAGAAACCAGAGAATTTCCCCCACATCCAGCTGTTCATGGCTGATGTAAAAGCCGAATTTCCGATTAATTAACTTCATGATTCAAAATACTATTCGAAGATTGAACCTTTTCTATCTCAATTTTATTTACTTTTGTAGTCGATTTATTATTAAAACCAAAACAGCATGACATTTCTGACTTTATCTTTACTTTTGAGCAGTTCATATATTTCAACTCCAAAATTGCCGGAGCAAACCACTGACTCGGTAAAATTGAACGAACTAACTGTTTTCAGTTTTGCCACCAATCATTTGTCATTACCTTATGTTTCCACCGACAAAAAGACAATTGAAATGAATGATTTTGTAACGCCGGCGGATGCTTTACACAATCAAACTGGCCTGTGGGTTTCGCGCGACGGAACATGGGCCACATCGCTGAATGTAAGAGGAATGTCGGAACAACGGCTTCTCTTTCTGTCCGATGAAGACCGCATTCAATCGGCCACCGACATTGCCGGAGTTCTGTCGACTGTTGACATGAACAGTCTCGAAAAAATTGAAGTTGTGAAAGGAGCCAGTTCAGTGCTGTATGGAACAGGCGCTATGGGTGGAATAGTTAACTTCATCTCTGAACGTCCCGGCTATTCGGACATATTTAAGACCTCTGGAAAGGTAAGTTCCGGATACCACGCGGTAAATAAACTCCAGACAAATGCTGCTACCGTTAATTTCATGGATAAAATATGGTACATCAGTGTAAATGGAAGCTATCGGACCGCCGAAAACACAAATACTCCTGAAGGAAAACTCCTGAACAGCCAGTTCAACGATGCTTCGTGGGGATTGAAAGGAGGAATGAAATATGGCGACAAGCAGGAATTGCTTGTGAGCTACAACCACTTCCAGGCATGGAATGTTGGAATTCCGGGAAGCAACTCATTTCCGGCAACAGCTACAGCAAGATATTCGGCCATTAAAAGAAATCAGCTGAGCGCTGAATATATTTTCACAGATATTTCCACGTTGATCAAAGAATTACGCATTAAAGCTTATACACAAAACATTAGCCGCGATGTAGAACTAAAACCAAATGCTGCGAACCTTACGCTGCCAGCAAGCTTAAACACAACATCGGGAATTAAGGCCACTTCGAATCTTTATTTCAACAACTACAACACCGTTACGCTCGGTGTCGAAGGTTGGTTGCGCGATTCGGAAACCGGCCGCATGAAAATTAACATGGGTGCAGATACTACTGTGATAGGCGAAATACCAACTCCGGCAGCTAAAATGATGGATGTCGGCGTTTTTGCACTTTATAAAAAAGTAATCGATCCCCGCTACTTACAGTTGAATGCAGGTTTCAGGGTCGACTACGTGCGCACCGAGAACGACACAGCTTTCAATCGTATTTTTAACTACAAAATAATTAACGGCGTAAAAGTAGATGTCCCATTCTCAAAAAATATTCTGTTTTATCCGGGTGTAAATCACAATATTTCGTATTCAGCCCACGTAGACATGGAATACAGTCCGGCAAAAAATCAGAAGCTTATTTTGTCGCTCGCTAATGCCTACAGAGTAGCCTCTATCGAAGAACGATTTAAATACATCGATCTTGGCAATGGCATTCACAAGGGAAATCCGAATTTGAAATCAGAACAAGGTTGGTTTTCGAACCTACGTTACACTTTCGCAAAAAAAAGAATGCTTATAAAGGCAGATCTTTTTGCCAACTATCTGTTCGACTTGATTGCCGAAGAAAGAACCACCGCAACATCGAATGTTTACGAATATAAAAACATCGATCAGGCATTGTTTGCCGGAGCCGAAATAGAATTTAATGCTGTCGTAACAAACCGATTAAGATTCAGTACCAATGCAAGCTATGTATACACGCGAGATGTAAAAGCCAACACTTCGCTCCCAATGATTCCACCTGCTCATGGGATGACAAGCCTAAGCTACATGGCTGGCAACGTGCTCGAGACCTCACTTCAAATGGAATGGGCCGCCACACAGCATGAACTTGCAGCTAACGAAACAGCAACACAAGGCTATGTGATCTTTAATTACAGAATTAATTCAATGCCTGTTTATGTAAAAAATATTTATCTACAGGCATTTGCAGGCGTCGATAACATTCTCGACAAAGCCTACAAAAACCACCTTTTTAATAATCGCGGACTTAACTTTTACGAACCCGGACGCAATGTATTTGTAAAGCTTAAATTAGGCTGGTAAAATTCATCGCCCTTAAAAAATGCCACTGCATATGCTTACAACCGATCAACTTCAGCTACTTAGCAAAAACACCCTGATGGAACATTTGGGTATCGAATACATCGAACTGAGCGAAGGACGCATTGTAGCTAAAATGCCTGTCGATGAACGCACTTTTCAGCCCATGAAACGCTTACATGGCGGTGCCGCAATGGCTTTGGCCGAATCAGTTGGCAGCGCCGGATCGGTAGCGCTGATTGACCCAACCCAATATGCCGTTTTAGGCGTTGAAATCAGCGGAAGCCATGTGGCAACCACCCGTGAGTCTGAGGTTTTCGGCATTGGAACTATAGTACATCGCGGAAAAACTCAACATGTTTGGGAAATACGCATTGAAGATAAAACAGGGAAACTCATTTCGCTTTGCAGACTTACAAACCGAATTGTTCCTATTCATTCAGGAAAATAAAAAATGACTTTCGATAAAGAATCATACGCTGCACTTTGTAAATTACAAACGGTTTGTCTGCGACAAAACATTCCGTTTGCCTCCTATCGTTTACCACTCAACCGTGAGATTATCACCGTTGTTCAGCATCATTCAATGCCCGAACGACTGAAATCGTTGAATGATTTGCACGAAAAAACAGGTTTTGTGGTTTCACCGTTTACCGAATCGCCTGCACATGAAACTTTCATTCTGCAACCTGACTGTGTGTTTTTTTCGAATAATATTGCTGAGATTTATATAGATAAACTGGCTGCAAACGACCGCTTTATTGAGATTGAGAAAAATAAAAACACAACAAAAACTACCACTCCTGAAGAATTTATTGGCAATGTAAATAATGCTGTTTCGGCCATGAAGGATAATGAATTTCAGAAAGTAGTGTTATCAAAAGTACGCGTTGAACAATTACCTGACGGTTTTCAGCCGGAAGAGTTTTTTCTGAAACTCTGCCAGAAATATCCACATGCTTTTGTGTACATCATGCAGCTTCCTGAAGTGGGTTGCTGGATAGGTGCAACACCTGAGCCACTGCTTACGATAGAAAATGGAACAGTAAAAACCGTTTCGCTGGCCGGCACACAAGTGGCCACAGAACTAGAAACCGAAGATTACCGATGGAGCAGTAAAGAAATTGAAGAACAAGGCATTGTGACTAATTTTATTGAACAAACCCTTCGTTCGTTACACATTGCAGACATTACAAAGCTGGGGCCCGAAAACTATAGGGCTGCCAATCTTATTCATCTGAAAACTGCTTTTGAGTTTCCCCTGGCACATATTCAAAATTGTTTCAGCGACTTACTGAAAGCCCTCCACCCTACTCCTTCGGTGGGCGGATTACCAAAGAATGAAGCGCGTAATTTTATTCTGGCCAACGAACAACACGATCGTGGTTACTACACAGGCTTTTTCGGGCCTGTAAATATCAACGAAAAAAGTGCTGTCTATGTAAACTTACGCTGTTTACAATTGTTTGATAATAACTTCGTGCTGTACAGCGGAGCCGGAATTACCTCATCTTCTGTTGCCGAAAAGGAATGGGAAGAAACAGAAAATAAAATGCTGACTCTGATGAATGTAATAGCCCCCTAAATCCCCCAAAGGTGGACTCTATATAATAACTTTTCCAAAGTTTTAAACTTTGGAAAAGTTGAATGATGATAAATGATTAAATCGTAAACAAAAATGAATCATTTCCGACAAGGAATCAAAAACATACCCGAAATATGCGCTCAACATGGGGTTAGAAAAGTTGTAATTGCACCCGGTTCGCGCAATGCTCCGCTCATTTTTGCGTTTACGGCTCAGCCAGGCATGGAATGTCTGAGCATCACCGACGAGCGCTCAGCCGCCTATTTTGCATTGGGAATGGCGCAACAAAGTGGCGAAGCAGTAGCACTTGTCTGCACTTCGGGAACGGCTGTGCTTAATTTTGCACCGGCCATTGCCGAAGCCTGTTACCAGAATTTGCCTTTGCTCGTTTTCACGGCCGACCGTCCCGCTGAACTTATTGACCAGGCCGATGGACAAACGCTTCGACAGACTAATATTTTCGCCAACTACATAAAAGCAAGTTTCGAATTGCCGGTAGAAACGGTTATTGATGCTGAGTTGCATTTTTCAGATCGTCAGGTTTCGCAAGCCATCGACACGGCTGTTTCTTATCCGCAAGGCCCGGTGCACATCAACGTTCCCTTGCGCGAACCAATTTACACAGCCATTCCCGAACATCACAGCAACCCGAAAATAATTAAAACGCTCTCTGCTTCTCAAAAATTGAACAACGAAAGTCTGTCAACTTTACAAAACAGCTGGCTCAAACACAAACGCAAATTAGTGGTTTTCGGTGTTTTCCCTAAAAATGAGTGTTTAAGTGGATTGGCTCAACAACTTGCCAATGAGCCGGATGTAGTGGTTATTGCTGAAAATTTATCGAATATAGCAGGCGAAAACATTATTACTCAACCAGAATCCTTGTTTTCGCGCATAAATTCGCTTGAAAACAATGACTCCTTTGCACCGGATTTACTGATTACCATTGGGCATTCTGTTATCTGCAAGCAATTAAAAATATATCTCCGCAATCATCAACCTGCGGAACAATGGCAAATCGAATCGTCAATGCCTTATATTGATACATATAAAAGTTTGACAACAGTTATTCCCGGTTATGCAACCGACAGTGTCGGCCAGATGCCTTTGGGTAAAACCGTAAGCAACTTTTCAGATATTTATCAGCAGGAAATGAGTGAAATCTCAACGCTGCACAAGGAATTTGTAAAAGATGCGCCAATTTCTGATATGGCGGTAACAATAGAATTACTCGGCCAAATTCCCGCCCAAACCGTATTGCATTTAGCCAACAGCACTTCAGTGCGTTGGACGCAGCTTTTCCCGGCACGAGCAGATTTGACTTACATTTGCAATCGTGGAACTTCAGGTATCGACGGCAGCATGTCGACAGCAGCAGGTTATGCTTACGCTTCAAAACAATCCACCGTTTTTCTGACCGGGGACTTATCATTTATTTACGATTCAAATGCTCTGTGGAATAACTACATAGGAAACAATCTGAAAATTATAGTCATGAATAACAACGGAGGAAATATTTTCCGCTTCATAGGCGACAAGCAGCTGATGGAGAAAAATCTTGACTTTTTCACTACGCCACATCATGCAAGAATAAAACCATTGGTTGAAGCATATGGGCTTGATTATTTGGCATGTAACAAAACAGAAGATTTGACAGCAAGTATAAATACGCTGTTAAACGCTTCGAAAGCAACTGTTTTAGAAATTTCTACTGATGCTGATTTAAATACAGAGAATTATAAAGGGTATTTTAAAAATATAAAACAATGGATTTAAAACAGAAAATTGGAACTTATATTGGAACAATTGGATGTCCTATCGTTATTATAGCACAAATATTTATTTTACTTGAAAACGAGTTGACTTCTAAACAAACAATTGGAGCCTATTTAACCATATTTACTGCAGTATGCGTTATGATCTCAATTACACCTAATTTAATTAAAAAGAAATAATTACAGCCTTCAGATATAAAAAAAAACAAGTTATCGAAAGGACCAAAAAAGATAAAGCAATGAGAAACTGGACAACAATTAAAGAATTCGAAGAAATAAAGTTCGAATATTTCGAAGGGATAGCAAAAATTACAATCAATCGTCCGCGATACCGCAACGCGTTTACGCCCGACACGATAAAAGAAATGATTGAAGCCATGGTATTTTGCCGTGACAGTCAGGATATTGCCACTATCATTTTGACAGGCGAAGGCGATAAAGCGTTTTGTAGTGGCGGCGACATCAACGTGAAACAAACTGCCGGATACATTGGAAAAGATGGGATTCCACGCCTAAACGTGTTGGATTTACAGAAAATGATTCGCAGTATGCCAAAACCTGTTGTGGCCATGGTCAACGGATTTGCGATTGGCGGAGGACATGTGTTACACGTAGTTTGCGATTTATCCATCGCTTCCGAAAATGCTATTTTCGGACAAACGGGTCCAAAAGTGGGAAGTTTCGATGCCGGTTTTGGTTCATCTTATCTGGCCCGTGTTGTGGGACAGAAAAAAGCCCGCGAAATTTGGTTCCTTTGCAAGCAATACTCAGCAGCGGAAGCACTGGAAATGGGACTTGTAAATACAGTTGTACCATTTGACAAATTGGAAGATGAAACAGTAGCATGGTGTCAGCAAATGATGCAACACAGCCCGCTAACACTTCGTATGATAAAAGCCGGTCTCAATGCCGAACTGGACGGACAAGCCGGAATCCAGGAACTAGCCGGAAATGCCACTATGCTTTATTATATGACCGAAGAAGCAAATGAAGGTAAAAATGCATTTTTAGAAAAACGCAAACCCGACTTTAGCAAGTACCCTAAATTACCGTAATCGAAATTTTTCACTTCATACGATGATGCAAAGTCATCGTATGAATTAAAATTTTCAAACCCTCAACACCGCCCGGAATCCTCTTACTGCATAATAGGACTGAGCTCCATTGTGGAAAACAAAAACATTTCCGTAACGAAATTCGGCAAAAATAGCTCCACCGAGCCGGCGTATGTCCGAAGGCGTTTTTAGCCAACTCGAAGTTTTGGCGTCGAACTTCCCAAACTGTTGTAGCTCTCTGTATTGTTCCTCGTCCAATAATTCCACACCCATTTCGGCAGCAACATCCAACGCACTATTTTCAGGCTTAAACTCCTTTCGGGTATCTAAAGCTTCTCTGTCGTAACACAAACTGCGTCTGCCTTTCGGTGTTTCAGCCGAACAATCGCAAAAAACATATTCATTAGTGGTATCGTCGCATTTGACCACATCCGGCTCACCACCTGTGCTTTCCATAGCATAAAGGCTTCTAAGTTTAGCTGGCATTGCTTCGAGCTTTGCCTGTAATTTCTCCCAATTTATATCGGGATGTCGGTGCATATTTGAATCAAAACGCACCTTCAGCGCTTTAAGAATTTCCTGTTTTTGTTCTTCTGTAAGCTCTTGATTTAAATTTATCGGCATATTATCTGTGATTTAAGTTTGAATATTGAAACACATTTTATAAGCTTGTTTTTTTTTATAAAAAAGTCGACTGTAAAATTTAATTTCTAAACAATTTCGGCTCTATTAAGTTTTAAGGAGAGATATATTGGATAGCTTATAGTTTAATTGCTGCAATTGAATTACATTTTAAAAACTCTATCTTTGTACTTTGTTTTACACATAAAAAACTAACAGATACACCCGCAACTCTTTATGAAAAAATGGATAGCCGCATTCAGGCTGAAAACTTTACCGCTTGCTTTGTCGAATACAATCATGGGGTCGGCGCTCGCAGCGGGTGAAGATAATTTTCGATGGTCAATACTCGGTTTGGCCGCGTTGACCACAATTTTACTGCAAATCATGTCGAACATGGCCAACGATTACGGTGACTTTGTTAACGGCAAAGACACGGCCGAACGCATCGGTCCAAAACGCATGGTACAATCCGGCGAGATCACCCCGAAAACAATGCTTCGAGGCATAATTATTATTGGCATTTTTACAGCCATTTCCGGATTGACGCTTATTTTGGTTGGAACAGCCGGAATTGACATAACCAATATTCTGATTTTTGGCGTATTGGGAATAGCTGCTATTGTGGCTGCTATTAAATATACTGTTGGCAAAAATCCATACGGTTATCGTGGGTTGGGTGATATTTTCGTGTTTATATTTTTTGGGTTGGTAGGCGTAATCGGCACCTGTTTTTTGCATACGCAATCTTTCAGCTGGGATTTGCTGCTACCCGCTTCGGCCATGGGATTTTTAAGCACTGGAGTACTTAACATGAATAACTTACGTGACTACGAAGCAGATAAAAACGCAAATAAGAAAACAATCGTGGTGTCTATGGGACCACAAAAAGCCAAACTCTATCATTTATTTTTAGTGGGTGGAGCTATTTCATTAGCGGTTATCTATACGGTTATCAACTATAAATCACCCTGGCAATGGCTATTTCTACTTTCATTTCCAATGTTGTTTTTAAACCTGAAAACCGTTTTTACCTACAAAAACTCCATTGAACTTTATCCCGAATTAGGCAAATTGGCTATGGGAACTTTGTTATTTTCAATAAGCTTTGGAGTGGGATTGATGTTGTAATTAGTACTTTAATACGAACTTGTAAATATTACTAACAATATCAAAGTATTTGTGTTCCTTTGTTCTTAAACTACTTTATCGACTGAGATATTTATGAATGAGATTGAAATATATAGATCATCTGATAATGAAACTGAGATTCAGGTTCAGTTTGAAAATGAAACTGTGTGGTTAACTCAACAACAAATGTCAATTTTATTTGATCAAACAAAGCAGAACATAAGTTTGCACATCAATAACTGCTTTAAAGAAAGAGAATTAGAACGAAATTCAACTGTCAAGGATTACTTGACAGTTCAAACAGAAGGAAAAAGAAAAGTAAAACGTAAAATAGAGTATTACAATCTTGACGTAATAATATCTGTAGGATACAGAGTGAAATCTAAGCGAGGGACTCAATTCCGGCAGTGGGCAACGCAACGATTGAAAGACTATCTGGTTCAAGGTTATGCAATTAACGAAAACCGATTAAAAGAAAAACAACAAGAAGTTGAATATCTGAAAACAGGAATTCGTATTTTAAGCAGAGCTATTGAACAACAAGCCACTGCCCAAGACAGTGAAATGCTAAAGATTTTTGCCAAAGGACTTGATTTGTTGGATGATTACGACCATCAGCAATTAGACATCAAAGGAAAAACAACTAAATCAGTTATTTATCCGGCAAAAGAAGAATACCTTCAGCTTATTTTCAACTTAAAATCAGAGTTTATATCTGATGTTTTTGCCAAACCCAAAGACGAAACATTCGACAGTTCCATTCATCAAATCGAGCAAAGTTTTAATGGCCAGGATTTGTACACGAGCATTGAAGAGAAAGCTGCGATTTTGCTTTATTTGATAGTAAAAAACCATTCATTCGTTGACGGAAACAAACGTATAGGAGCTGCATGTTTTTTATTGTTCTTAAGTCGAAACAATATCCTTTTTGGAGTTGACCGCAAACCAATTATCAGTAACGAAGCACTTGCAGCCCTTACTTTATTTGTTGCAACAAGCAAAACAGAAGAAATGCATGTCATTGTAAAATTAATTATAAGCATTCTTAATCGCAGTTAAATATCAACGATGAAAGCCCGACACACTCAAATCAATCTTCAATTCAAATTTCCCGCAGGAACTTCGCGGGGTGTTTTGCTACATAAACCCTCATCGTTCCTTGTGTTGGAACAGGATGGTTTAACCGGCATTGGCGAATGTTCTACGATACCCGATCTGAGCATCGATCCCATGGAATTTTATGAGCAAAAATTGAACGAAGTTTGCAAATGGATCAATGATGGGAACAATCCCGAAAATATCGATTTATCAGCATTTCCGTCCATCGCTTTTGGGCTCGAAACTGCCTTACTCGATTTAAAAGCCAATGGTTCGAAAAAACTTTTTCCATCCGATTTTACCGAAGGAAAAACCGGAATCCCTATCAACGGATTGGTCTGGATGGGCGATAAAGAGTTTATGCAAAAGCAAATCACTGAAAAAATTGCTGCTGGCTATCAATGTATAAAACTCAAGGTCGGTGCTTTGGATTTTGAAACCGAACTGGAAATTATTGCCGGCATCCGTCGACACTTTTCTCCTGAGGAAATTGAAATCAGACTGGATGCGAACGGAGGATTTACGCCCGAAGACGCATTGAAAAAGCTTGAAAAATTAGCAGTTTATCACATTCATTCCATCGAACAACCTATTAAGCAAGGACAATTGGACGCAATGGCTGATATTTGTAAACATTCGCCTATACCAATAGTGCTCGACGAAGAATTAATCGGTGTAAAATCAGCTGACAAAGAACTAATCATCGAAAAAACGAAACCAGCTTATATCATTCTGAAACCAAGTTTGCTGGGCGGATTTAAACAATCGGAAGAATGGATTCGGCTGGTCGAAAAGCATCAGGTAAAATGGTGGATCACATCGGCACTCGAAGCTAACATTGGCCTAAATACCATTGCGCAATGGACTTTTACATTAAATTCAGAACTTCCACAGGGTTTGGGAACCGGACAATTGTATCATAACAACATCCCGTCACCACTCGAAATTCGGAATGCAAAACTATTTTATCAAACTAAAAATGATTGGGATTTAAGCGCTATTTTAAAATGAATCAGGAAACTATCCAAATCAATGGCTCAATTTTCAGTAAAGATAACTTTGAACAACTGAAGAAAAACGACGAAGCACCCGATTCGTGGGAGAATGCCATTTTTCTGTTTCTGAAAAATTGGTTCGACGATACCGATTTCGTGACAACACATACATCCGGCTCAACAGGTATTCCCAAAGAAATACGGTTGGCAAAAACGGCCATGCGCAATTCGGCCCGAATGACAAACGCTTTTTTCGGTCTCAATGAGGAAAAAACAGCTTTGCTTTGCTTGCCCGCATCCTATATTGCCGGAAAAATGATGCTTGTCAGGGCTATAACGGGTGGATTCAACCTTGTAACAACAGCACCGAAAGCCAATCCCTTTGAGCAGCTTAAAATGCCGATTGATTTCACCGCCATTACACCTTACCAACTATATTATTCAGCAGAAACGCTCAAGCAAAAAGCGGTACAAAACATCATTGTAGGCGGTGGCCATGTGAATTCAACATTGGAAACTTTGGCTGAAAGCATTCCGACGGACTTGTTCGAAACTTACGGCATGACCGAAACCTGCTCGCACATTGCCTTGCGACAATTCAATGGTGAAAATAAATCCGATGTTTTCAGTGTTCTGAATGGCGTATCCATTCGTCTGGATGAACGTGAATGTTTGGTTATAACTGCTCCTCACCTACTCAACGAAGCAATTATCACCAACGACATTGTAGAAATTACAGGGAAAAACACTTTTCGATGGCTCGGACGTTTTGATACCACCATCAACTCGGGCGGCGTGAAAATTCATCCCGAGCAAGTTGAAAAAAAGCTAGACGGTATTATCCCGTCCAGCTTTTTCATTGCTTCTCAACTGGATAATATTTTGGGCGAAAAAGTTATTTTAGTGATCGAATCTGATGATTATTCTGCAAGTCGCCGTGCTGAATTAACTGCTTCTATCGAAAATAGACTTTCAAAGTTTGAAATTCCAAAAGCGATTTACTTCGCACCGGAATTTGTTTATTCTTCTGCAAATAAAATATTGCGAAAGGAAACTTTACAGAAGCTAAATCAATAAAAACTTTTTGTATTCAAATACATTGAAACAGAAAAAACCGACGATACGACATCGAAGTCATATGGTCGGTTTTTTAAAATTACGCGTTTCTAATGCGTTATTACAAAAGCTCCACGCTGCGTTTCACGAATTTTGCTAACGCTTCTCCTTTCAGCATGTTATTAGCCAAAAGTGCGAGGTCGATCAACTGGCGAACTTGTTTGTTTTCTGAAGCAAATGCTTTGTAAACAGTCTTTTTCTTGTTGCCAAGTTCATCCATTTGTTTAGCCAATTCGCTGAGCTCATCTTTTTCGGCTGTCGGAATTTCTTCGTCTTTTTTGTCTTTGTGACTTTCCTGAAGCTTATCATGTTTTGCTTTCACTTCGGCAAATTCGGTTGCCACCGGACTCACCTCAGCACCACAAGCATTTTCTTCTTCGCTCAATAGTTTTTCAATCACCGGATGCGCTGTATTCACAACTAAATTGTAGCTATCAGGCATTTCACCATAAAAACTCATCATGCCACCCTGCAAAGCCGACATTTCTTTCATGCGGCGCATAAATTCATTCTGTGTAATGAAAACAGGATTGGTTGAAGGCGAAAGTTGTTCGAATGTTACAATGAAGTTTGCTTTTTCAACTTTTGGCAATTGTGAATCGAAAACAGTCACAAGCGCATCACGCTGGTCATCAGTCAAAGCTACTTTAGCCACTTCATCTTTCTGAATAATTTTATCAATCACATCGCTATCCACACGTACAAAACGTGTTTTTTCGAACTTCTGCTCCAACTGACTTACTACATGTACATCCAGTTGTCCATCCATAATCAGTACATCGTAGCCCTTATCTTTGGCTGCCTGAATGTAGCTGTAATGTTCGTCGGCATTGTTTGCGTACAAATAAATCAAATCGCCGTTTTTATCTTTTTGGTTTTCACCCACCAAAGTTTTATACTCTTCGAAAGTAAAGTATTTGCCATCTACATTTTTCAACAGGGCAAATTTCTCAGCACGTTCGTAGAATTTTTCATCGCTGAGCATTCCGTACTGAATGAAAATTTTCAGTTTATCCCATTTTTCTTCAAAATTAGCACGGTCTTCTTTGAAAATTTCGGCCAGGCGGTCCGCTACTTTTTTGGTAATATGGCTTGAAATCTTCTTTACATTACCATCACTTTGCAAATAACTACGCGACACATTCAACGGAATATCAGGCGAATCGATCACACCATGCAGCAAAGTCAGGTATTCAGGAACGATATTTTCAACATGATCGGTTACATAAACCTGATTGCAATACAACTGAATTTTGTTGCGCTGCATGTCGATGTTGTTCTTGATTTTCGGGAAATAAAGAATACCGGTCAGGTTGAACGGATAATCCACATTCAGGTGAATATGAAACAACGGATCTTCGCCCATTGGGTTCAATTCGCGGTAGAACGACGCATAATCCTCTTCTTTCAAATCTGCAGGTTTGCGTGTCCATGCCGGATTTGGATTGTTGATAATGTTGTCTTCTTCAGTTTCGACGTTTTTGCCGTCTTTCCATTCTTTTTTCTTGCCAAAAGCAATTTCTATCGGAAGGAATTTACAATATTTTGTCAGCAATTCCTGGATTTTTGATTCTTCCAGAAAATCTTTATTTTCGTCGTCGATGTGCAAAACAATGTCAGTTCCGCGATCAGCTTTGATTGTGTCTTCAAGTGAATATTCAGGACTTCCATCGCATGACCAATGTTGAGCGGCATTATCTTCCTTGTGCGATTGAGTAAAAATTTCAACCTGTTTCGATACCATAAACGAAGAGTAAAAACCTAATCCGAAATGACCAATAATGGCCTGCGCATCGTTTTTGTATTTTTCGAGAAATTCCTCAGCGCCCGAAAAAGCAATCTGATTGATGTATTTCTCAATCTCGGCAGCCGTCATACCAATTCCTCGGTCGGAAATTGTAAGTGTTCCTTTGTTTTTATCTACCGAAACGCGTACGGTCAGGTCGCCAAGTTCACCTTTAAATTCGCCAACCGAAGCCAGGGTTTTCAGTTTTTGAGTTGCATCTACTGCGTTCGACACTAATTCACGCAAAAAAATCTCGTGATCGCTGTACAAAAATTTCTTGATAACGGGGAAGATATTATCACTCGTTACCCCAATGTTTCCTTTTGCCATTGTTCGTTATATGTTTAATTGATAAATTTGATTTGTTATTTTACGGTGTTTTCCCTTTGCAAATAAAATGCCAGTGAAATTTTGGTGACAGAATGACAGTTTCGGGCATTTAGCGCTGTCGTTTTAAGCAGCCATTCTAAGCCACAAAAACATACAATTTCAAAGTTAGTGTCGTGTAATTTCAAAATCTCAGGCATATGCCGGCTCTGATTTTCAGGAAAAAAAATTGCAAATGGAGTTCCATGGTTGGATTTCGGGAGATAATTCATCTCATAAAAACGGCTATATTACGTCGTTTCAGCATTTTTGACTATCTTTGCAGTCCGAAAAAAATTTATTAATCATTTTTGTTTAAAGTAATTAACTGACCGTTATTTATTTCGGACAAATGAACATCTCAAACATCAAACTAATATAAAATGGCTCTTCAATGTGGAATCGTAGGCTTGCCTAACGT
Organism: uncultured Paludibacter sp.; assembly: GCA_964390175.1. GTDB lineage: Bacteria > Bacteroidota > Bacteroidia > Bacteroidales > Paludibacteraceae > Paludibacter. The sequence goes on along the minus strand of CAYMHE010000011.1, from coordinate 17,541 downwards.
TGGTAAATCTACCCTCTTCAACTGTCTTTCGAATGCTAAAGCTCAATCGGCAAATTTCCCTTTTTGTACAATAGAACCGAATGTGGGCGTAATTACTGTGCCCGACGAACGCCTCAACAAACTGGCTGAACTTGTACATCCACAACGCATTGTTCCTACAACGGTGGAAATTGTTGATATTGCCGGATTGGTAAAAGGAGCCAGCAAAGGCGAAGGCCTTGGCAATAAATTCCTGGCCAATATCCGCGAAACTGATGCAATCTTGCATGTTTTGCGTTGCTTCGACAACGAAAACATCGTTCACGTGGACGGGAGCGTAAATCCGGTTCGCGACAAAGAAATTATCGATATCGAACTTCAGTTAAAAGACCTCGAAACAGTGGAAAGCCGTATCAGCAAAGTACAAAAACAAGCCGCTGCCGGAGACAAACAGGCCAAAACGCTTTACGACATTTACATCCTGTACAAAGAAGCATTGTTGCAGGGAAAATCGGCCCGAACTGTGAAACTTGATCCTTTGGATAAAAAGTTAGTAAAAGATTTATATCTGCTGACCGATAAACCCGTGATGTACGTCTGTAATGTTGACGAAGGATCGGCGGTAAACGGAAATGCCTATGTTGAAGCTGTTCGCGAAGCGGTGAAGGACGAAGGTGCTGAAATTCTGGCAGTAGCTGCTGCCACCGAGGCCGACATTGCCGAACTCGAAACTTACGACGAACGTCAGATGTTCCTCGAAGAAGTGGGACTGAAAGAGTCAGGTGTTGCGCGGCTGATTCGTGCAGCTTATCACCTGCTCGATTTGCAAACTTATTTCACAGCCGGTGTTCAGGAAGTGCGTGCATGGACTTTTGAACGCAACTGGAAAGCACCTCAATGTGCAGGGGTAATTCACACCGACTTCGAAAAAGGTTTTATCCGCGCCGAAGTGATTAAATACGAGGATTTCACAACGCTGGGCTCCGAAGCCGCCTGTAAAGAAGCCGGAAAGATGAGCGTAGAAGGAAAAGAATATGTGGTGCAGGATGGCGACATTATGCACTTCAGATTCAATGTATAAACTCTGATACATTCAGGCAAAATCATCCAAAATAAATTTATTTTCAGTACAGTACGCCTTGCAACACCAAAAACTGCAAGGCGTACTGTTTTTTACTGCTCGCTCCCCTGCTCACTAACAAACTACAGTCCTGCCTATAAGTTTCGTTTTTCTCTCTCAGCTAAAATATCCCGAATATTTAGTCCTTTCTGCTCCAAAAACAATAAAGATTTGTTTTAGTGAAGTCCATCATCCGATGGCTAAAAGTTTTTTTGTATATTTGCACATCATACAGTAATGGGCTTTATTTGAAATAACAAGATATGCAATTTTCAGCAATCATAGGACAACAAGCTATAAAAGAACGCTTCATACGTACCGTAAAAGAGCAACGGATTCCTCACGCTCAACTTCTTCGTGGCCCCGAAGGAATTGGGAAACTGTCGCTTGCCATTGCATATGCGCAGTACATTTGCTGCGAAAACAGGCAGGATACCGATTCCTGTGGCGTTTGTCCTTCATGCGTGAAATACAACAAGTTGATTCATCCCGATTTACATTTTGTTTTCCCTGTCATTAAACCAGCCGGACGAAGCTCGGTTGTATGCGACGATTTTATTAACGAATTTCGTGCAATGGTATTGGAGAACAAACACTTTAGTATGAACGATTGGTATGCCCGCATTTCGGGGGACGCCAAGCAAGGCATGATTTACGCCAACGAAAGTCAGGAAATAATACGCAAACTGAACCTGAAAACTTACGAATCGGAGTATAAAATAATGATTATATGGCTGCCCGAGAAAATGAATAATCAGTGTGCCAACAAGTTACTCAAAATTCTTGAAGAACCACCCGAAAAAACAGTTTTTCTTTTGGTATCCAATACTCCGGATGAAATCATCACAACAATTTTATCGCGCACACAGCATATCAACATCCCTACGTTAAGAATAGATGACGTAATGTTGACTTTATTGAATGACCCAAATCTGGAAATTACGCAGCATGATGCCATGAATGTGGCACGCATTTCGAATGGCAGCTATCTTTCAGCCCTTTCGGCATTAAACGAAAACGATGAAAATAAACAGAACTTTGAACGTTTCGTTCTGATCATGCGTTTAGCATGGCAGGTTGGAAACCGCAAAGATCATTCATCGCTTAAAATATTAAAAAAATGGTCGGACGATATGGCTTCCGCTTTAGTAGGACGCGAACGTCAGAAAAACTTTCTGGCTTACGCTCAAAGACTAACGCGTGAAAACTTTATTCTTAATCTGAAAGAGCCCGAACTAAATTATCTGACAAGCTACGAAGCAGATTTTTCGCGAAAATTTTCGCCCTTCATTCACGAACGGAATGTAGAAGATCTGATGCTTGAATTTGCTTTGGCCGAACGCCATATTGAACAAAATGTGAATGCCAAAATGGTATTTTTCGATCTTGTTCTTAAAATAATTATGTTACTGAAAAGACAACTAAGAGAAGGCTTAACAAGTCTAAAATGAACTAAAATTGTCTCATATATAAAAATCAATATACACCCGCAGGCAACAACTCCTGCAAAACTAATAAAATACAATGGATCAAACTCTCAATAGCGGCGGTGGCTGCATCACTAAAGGAGGCTGTGCCTGCAATTCGCGACAAAAACTAAGTGTTCACGATTGGCTGTCCGACCTGCCTGAAACCATACAAGATTCCGATTTTATCGAAGTTCAGTTTAAAAACACACGCAAAGGTTATTATCTGAACAGCACAAAAATAACCCTCGAAAAAGGCGACACTGTGGCCGTAGAATCATCACCTGGTCACGATATTGGACAAGTAACGCTTGTTGGACGTCTGGTACTGCTCCAAATGGCAAAAAACAACTTCAATCCAGAAAAGATGGAAGTAAAAAGGGTTTACCGAAAAGCCAAAGAAACCGATATCGAAAAATACAACGAAGCGAAAAGCAAAGAACAACAAACAATGATCAAAGCCCGTCAGATAGCCGAAAATCTGAAGCTGAACATGAAAATTGGAGATGTTGAATTTCAGGGTGACGGCAATAAGGCAATTTTTTATTATATCGCCGACGAACGCGTGGACTTCAGACAATTGATTAAAGTTTTTGCCGAAACTTTCAGAGTGCGCATCGAAATGAAACAAATTGGTGCGCGTCAGGAAGCCGGACGTATAGGTGGTATCGGCTCTTGCGGACGGGAGTTGTGCTGCTCAGGGTGGATGACAAGCTTCAACTCGGTATCAACAACAGCAGCCCGCACACAGGATATTTCACTCAATCCCCAAAAACTGGCCGGACAATGCGGAAAATTAAAATGCTGCATGAATTATGAGCTTGATGCTTATACCGACGCCACCAAAGACTTTCCATCCCGTGAAGTTCCACTCGAAACACGCGACAATACCTACTACCATTTCAAAACAGATGTTTTCAAAGGTTTAATTTCGTATTCTACTTCCCAAAATTTTGGTGCCAATATAGTTACAATTTCCACCGATCGGGCAAAGGAAGTCATGACAATGAATAAAAAAGGTTTAAAACCGGATGTACTTGATGACTTTACGGATAACGAAAAGAAACCAATCAATGTAAATTACGAAAACGGTGTGGGACAGGACAGTCTTACTCGTTTCGACACCGGTAAAAAAGCTTCGGAAAGTAAGTCGAACAAAAAAAACAATCAGCGTCCTCCGTTAGCAAAGCCCACAAAGGCAACAAAACCGGACAACGACAATGCACAAGCCAGCCCAAAGACGAACGACAAAGTCCAGACGAACCCAAAGGCGAACAACAAAACAAAACCAAATCCACCAAAGCTTATAAAGAAAAATGAATAAAACCATTCTGTCAAAACCGGTTACGTTTACTTTTCTGTTGATCTCGTTTTTTGCGATCTCATGTAACCGGAACGATGTCTTCTTCGAATACAAAACCGTTTGGCATAAAGGTTGGAACAAAGACAGTGCCCTTGTTTACACTGTAAACATCACCGATACAGTTGCCAAATACGACATTTATATAAACACAAGGAACAGAGGAGAATATCCACACCAAAACTTGTGGCTTTTTATTTCTAAGTGGAATCCGGACAGCACTTTATCAAAAGACAGCATTGATTTTTATCTGGCCGATCAACGCGGAAAATGGCTAGGATCCGGCGTAGGACAGGCCTTCGAAATGCCTGTATTGTACCTCGAAAATGTAAGTTTCCCGCAAGCCGGGAATTATGTTTTCAGCCTAAAGCACGGGATGCGCGACTCACTACTCGTAGGACTGAACGATGTGGGACTGAGAATTGAGAAAAAAGAGTAAACAGCAAAAATTTAATATAAAAAGTGGGTAAAAATAAGTTGGCAAAATTTGCCGATATGGAAGAGTTTCCGCACGTATTTCAGGTGTCGTCACATGCCTTGCGCGAAGGACAACAGTTCGAAATGAAAGGACTATGGAATAAACAATTTTTCAAAAACGACAATCCTATCGTACTTGAACTTGGCTGTGGCAAAGGCGAATACACTGTAGGTCTGGCACAACTATTTCCCGATAAAAATTTTATCGGAGTAGATATAAAAGGAGCCCGCCTATGGACCGGAGCAAAGGACGCGTTGGCAAAAGACTTACACAATGTAGCTTTTTTGAGAACGAACATAGAAATGATACATCATTTCTTTTCGGCTGACGAAGTAAGCGAGATATGGCTTACTTTTCCGGATCCACAAATGAAAAAAACAACCAAACGTCTGACGGCTACCAATTTCATAAATTCGTACCGACAATTTCTAAAGCCCGGTGGATTGATCCATTTAAAAACCGACAGCAATTTCATGTTTACTTACACCTGCGAAATGGTAAAAGCAAACAATTTCGCCGTTAATTTTTCATCTGACGATTTGTACGCATCAAACCTTGTCGACCCGATTTTAAGCATAAAAACTTATTACGAGCAGCAATGGCTCGCACGTGGATTGACAATCAAATACATTCAGTTCGTTACAAATCAAAACATTGACTTAACTGAGCCCGATATCGAAATTGAACATGATGCTTACCGAAGCTTCGGCAGAAGTAAAAGACACAACATGGAAAGCGAATTGAACAACGGAAGTCACGACTAAACTTTAGCAAGGATAAAGTTGTTTCTATTTACAATTTCCATTGTCGGTTTATTTGGATAGAAAACCGACATACCCGATTTTTTTCAAGAGAAGTAGTGAACATTGCAGGAAGATAACTTTAAATTTTTGCTCCTGTTTTTTCTCTTATTTTTAAACAGTAAAACAATTAAACATAATGACATTATATCCGCAGTTAATCCTCGACGCATTAGCACATGTGCGTTACCCGGGCACCGGAAAAGACATTGTTTCGTCAGGAATGGTACAGGACAACATTCGCATTGATGGGAACAAAGTAAGTTTTTCGCTTGTATTCGACAAACAAAACGATCCTTTTGCAAAATCAGTTGTGAAAGCTGCCGAACAAGCAATTCTCACCTATATCGGCGATGACATTGACATCAAAGGAAATATAAGCGTAGAAATGAAAGAAGCGCCAAAGCCTAAGGCAGCGCCCGTTTTAGACGGAGTAAAAAACATCATTGCCGTGTTTTCGGGCAAAGGTGGTGTTGGCAAATCTACAGTATCGTCGAATCTTGCCATTTCTCTTGCCAAACTGGGCTATAAAGTGGGCTTGCTGGATGCAGATATTCACGGACCATCGATGCCAAAAATGTTTGGAGTGGAAGATGCGCGGCCAGGCATGGAGGAATTAAATGGGAAACAGGTTTTAACTCCTGTCGAAAAGTACGGAGTAAAACTCTTGTCCATTGGATTTTTCGTCGATCCTGAAAACGCACTTGTATGGCGTGGTAGCATGGCGAGTAACGCACTGAAACAATTAATAGTGGATGCTCATTGGGGCGAACTCGATTATTTTGTAATGGATTTACCCCCGGGAACAGGAGATATACAGCTCACTTTGGTACAAACATTGGCTATTACCGGAGCTGTGGTAGTGACAACTCCGCAGGATGTGGCACTTGCCGATGCCCGAAAAGGAATTAATATGTTCATGGGCGAAAAAGTAAACGTTCCGGTATTGGGACTTGTAGAAAACATGGCCTGGTTCACTCCCGCCGAATTGCCCGAAAACAAATACTTTATTTTTGGAAAAGAAGGCGGAAAACGACTTGCAACAGAATTTAACATCCCTCTACTGGCTCAAATTCCTTTGGTGCAAAGTATTCGCGAACAGGGTGATGCAGGCCGACCAGTAGCTGTGGAAGATGACACCATTTCATCTCTTGCCTTTAAAAATCTGGCTCTGAATGTAGTGGAACGAATTAATTTCAGAAACGAAAATTTTGACCCTACCCAAAAGGTAGAAATGCAGCGATAAACTTTCATTTTTTCAGAATATAAGAACCGCAATTCAACACTTTAAATGTCCACAGCAATGTGGACATTTTTTGTTCCGCGAAATGCTTTCGTACAGTGCTGTTGCTTTTTTGCCGAAAAAATATTTATCTTTACAGCTCAAATTTTCCTGAAACAATAAAAAATCACTTGATACGATGAAACCAACCATTATTGATTTACTCAACCAAAGCGTTGAAAAATACTCAGAAAATCCTTTTCTGTGGGAGAAAGCCAATAAAGTATTTGAGCCTACAAGCTATCGCGAAACCAAAGAACAGACTCATGTGCTGGCGGCAGGACTTTTAAAGCTGGGAGTAAAAAAAGGAGATAAAGTGGCTTTGCTTTCCGAAGGGCGCAATGCATGGATTATTGGAGAGCTTGCCATACTTCATACTGGCGCTGTAAACGTCCCTTTATCAATAAAGCTCGAAGAAAGTAACGACCTTATATTCCGACTCGTACACTCCGAAGCAAAGTACATAATGGTTTCAGGAAGTCAGTTAAAGAAAATAAGAACCATAGCAAATGCTCTGTCTGACATTAAAAGTATAATTATTTTCGATGAACAGGTTGATTATGAGCCCAACGAAATATCGTTGACACAACTAAAACAATGGGGAAAAGATTTTCTTCTCAAAAACCCTGATGCTGTCATCAATAGTTCCCTTTCGATTCAAGCCGACGATATTGCCAATATAAGTTATACTTCGGGGACGACAGCCGACCCAAAGGGAATAATGCTCACTCACCGCAACTATACAGCCAATGTGGAGCAAGCCCTTACTTTAATGACAATTCCTCCCACTTTCCGCACGTTGATTATTTTACCGCTCGACCATTGTTTTGCGCATGTAGCCGGTTTTTATAGTTTTATGGCCTCCGGAGCCAGTGTGGGAACGGTTCAGAATGGTAAAACCGGTCTTGAAACGCTTAAAAATATTCCGGCAAATATTAAAGAATTGCAACCCGATTTGTTATTGAGCGTACCGGCATTGGCAAAAAACTTTAGAAAGAACATAGAAGGAAGCATTCGGACCAAAGGACCTGTCATCAACTCCTTGTTTAAGTGGGCGCTCGAAATGTCTTATTCGTACAACAAAGAAGGAAATAATAAAGGACGCGGACTACAGCTTTTAAAGAAACCGCTGCTTATGTTGTTCGACAAAATATTATTCACAAAGGTGCGTGAAGCGTTTGGCGGACATCTGAAATTTTTCATTGGTGGAGGCGCTTTGCTCGATATCGATTTGCAGAGATTTTTCTATGCCATCGGCATCCCAATGTATCAGGGATATGGCCTGAGCGAAGCTACGCCTATTATTTCATCAAATGGAGAGAAACGCCATAAATTAGGTTCATCCGGCTATTTGGTTACCCCGATGGAACTTAAAATATGCGATTCGGAAGGAAAAGAATTACCAAATTACGAAAAAGGCGAAATCGTTATCAAAGGCGAAAATGTAATGGCCGGATATTATAAAAACGAAAAAGCTACGGCCGATACCATCAAAAACGGTTGGCTGCACACCGGCGATATGGGCTATATGGATGATGATAAATTTCTTTACGTCGTAGGGCGTTTTAAAAGTTTGTTGATATCGAGCGATGGAGAGAAATACAGTCCCGAGGGTATAGAAGAATCCCTGGCCGACAATTCGTATTTTATCGATCAGGTAGTTTTACACAACAATCAGGATTCATACACTTCGGCTTTGATCGTCATTAACAAAGAAGCATTGAAACGTTATGTGCATCGAAAAAAACCGGAACTCGACTGGAATACAAATGAAGCAAGAGAAATGGCGCTGCACAAAGTTCAACGGGAACTGAACGAATATAAAAAAGGAGGTAAATTCGAAGGAATGTTTCCCGAGCGCTGGCTGCCAGCAGCGGTAGCAATCATCGGAGAGCCTTTTACCGAACAAAACGGATTGGTAAACAGCACAATGAAAATTATGCGCGGAAAAGTAGAAGAACGATATGCTGCACGCATCGAAAAATTATATCTTCCCGGAGCAAAAGACATGATCAATCAGGATAATTTAGATGAATTGAAATAAACAAAAGAAAATAACCCGTTGATTTCTGACTGTCAACGGGTTGTTTTTTTTCGACAAACAAATTTCCTACAGCCGTTCAGTGATATTACAGCAAATCCGTTCGAGGAAAATGACGTCGGTTTCATCCAGCACATCATATCGCTCGCTGTCGACATCCAAAACCCCTATTACTTCGCCTGCTTTATCGAAAACAGGAACCACAATTTCGGCCACCGACAAACTACTGCAAGCAATGTGCCCTTTAAACTTCTCAACATCGGGCACCAACTGAGCTTTGGCCTCTTTCCAGGCTGTTCCACAAACTCCACGGCCATATTTAATACGTGTACAGGCAATAGGCCCCTGAAATGGTGCAAGCACAAGCTCATCACCATCCACCATATAAAAACCTACCCACCACCACGAAAATGTTTGATGTAAAGCTGCTGCAATATTGGCCAGATTAGCAATCAAGTTCGTCTCTGTTTCGATAAGTGCATTGATCTGGGGCAATAGTTCTTCGTATTTTTGCCCTTTCGTTAAGTCTTCTGATATTTTTATTTCCTCTGCCATTTCTACAATTTTAAAGAACAAAATTAATCCTTTGTTTTATAAAAACCACAATTTATACAATCTAACCAAGCTAAAATTTGACTATTTAACATTTATTTATCGAAAAACAATAAAATTATTTTGTATGTTGAGAAATTATACTTTTCTTTGTGAATTATTTTACGACACTATTCCTGTCTATCAAATTATTTTCCGACACTAATTATTAATAAAAAATGCAAAAATGAAAAAAGGATTCATCAAATCTGTTATTTTAAGCCTGCTGTTCATTTGTTCAGCAAGCATGTATGCACAGCAAGCACCTGAAGTTCCTATCGACCCAAAAGTTCGCTACGGAAAATTAGACAACGGACTCACGTATTACATCCGTGCCAATAAATTGCCAAAAGAACGTGCTGAGTTTTTCATAGCACAAAATGTAGGAGCAATTCTTGAAAACGATGATCAAAACGGATTGGCTCACTTTCTTGAACACATGTGTTTCAATGGAACAAAAAACTATCCCGACAAAGGAATTATCAACTATTTCGAAAAAATCGGAGTGAAGTTTGGTGCGAATATCAATGCTTACACTTCGCTTGACGAAACGGTTTATAACCTTTCGGATGTGCCAACCATTCGCGAAACTGTTATCGATAGCGCACTGCTCGTATTGCACGACTGGTCGGGCTTCGTTTCGTTGCTTGATAAAGAAATTGATTCAGAACGCGGCGTTATACGCGAAGAATGGCGTACCGGAGCAGGTGCTGACCGACGCATGTGGAAAGAATCAAACAAGCTCAAATACCCTGGCTCGCAATATGCTAAACGCGATGTAATTGGCGACACAGCTGTCATCAATAATTTCTCTTACAAAACTTTACGCGATTACTACCACAAATGGTATCGTCCGGATCAACAAGCTATTTTAGTGGTTGGAGATATTGATGTGGATAAAGTTGAAGCCAAAATCAAAACCTTGTTCGCCGATATACCAAAAAAAGAAAATGCTGCAGAACGAATTGTATATCCTATCCACGACAATGTTGAACCTATCATTGCCATCGTGAAAGACAAAGAAGCACGCATGACCCGTATTGAACTTGAATACAAACATGATAAGCTCCCTTTAGAAGTTAAGAAATCGATGTCGGGCTATGTAGTGAATGTTGTTAATAATTTAATATCCTCGATGTTAGGCACTCGTTTCGACGAAATCACTCAGCAGGCCAATGCTCCATTTGTAGGCGGATATGCCTTTTATGGCGAATTAGTTAAATCAAAAGACGCCTTCCAGATGATGGTAGTTCCCAACGAAGGACGCGAACTCGAAGGTTTACAGGCTATTTTGCTCGAAGCAGAAAAAGTAAAACGCTTTGGATTTACTAATTCAGAACTTGAACGTGCAAAAACCAACCTGCTCAAGAGCATGGAAAATTCGTACAACGACCGCGAAAATCAGAAAAGCTCAAATCTGGTCAGAGAATATGTACGTCATTTTACAAGCGACGAAGTAATTCCGGGCATTGAATGGGAATATCAGACCATGCAAATGTTTTTGCCACGTCTTACTGCCGACATGGTGAATCAAATCGCGAAAAGCTACATCACCGACAATAATCTGATTGTGTCTATCATGGCTCCCGATAAAGAAGCAGTGAAAATACCAACAGAAGAACAGATTAAAGCAGCGATTGAAGAAAGTAAAAAAGCAGAGCTGACAGCCAAAGCTGAGGAAGATCTGAACAAACCACTTATCAGCACCTTGCCAAAAGCAGGTAAAGTGAAAAAAGTGGCTAAAAACGATAAAATCGGTACCACAGAATGGACATTGAGCAATGGAGTTAAGGTTATATTTAAACCTACTAAATTCAAAGAAGACGAAATTCTTTTATCTGCATTCAGCGAAGGTGGACTTTCGAAAGTGAAAAATGTAGCTGATCTTCCTTCGGCCTCACTTGCTTCGGGCATAGTGGGAAGCAATGGACTGGGCGACTACAATCAGATTGAATTAAACAAGTTGCTTACCGGAAAAATTGCTCAGGTTTCGCCGTTTATCGGAGCTTACGATGAAGGTTTTAACGGTAGCTCATCTGTAAAAGATTTTGAAACAATGCTTCAGTTGGTTTATCTTCAATTCACTGCGCCACGCAAGGATGACAATTCGTATGCTGCATTATTAAATATGTATCGTGCAAGTTTGTCAAACATCGCAAGCGACCCACGTAAAGCATTCTCCGATTCGGTGAATACATTGATAAACAACCGCCATGCCCGTACAGTGATCCAAAGCCTGGAAATGCTAGACAAAATAAATCAGGACGTAGCAATAGCCATTTACAAAGAACGCTTTGCCGCTCCAGCCGATTTTACTTTTGTATTTACAGGAAATATTGACCCGGCAAATGAGGGTGTAAAAAATGCAATCTGCACATATCTTGGAGGCATTAAATCGAGCAAAGGTGGCGAAAAATTCACTGACAACAACATTCGCAAGCCTAAGGGAGAAGTGAAAAACTACTTCAGAAAAGAAATGAAAATCAACAAAGCTTCGAACTTCATTCTTTACAGTGCCGAAATGCCTTACAACATAACCAATCGTACGGCTGTGACTGCAATCGGAAGCATTCTGAGCATGAGATATCTTGAAAGCATTCGCGAAAAAGAAGGTGGTTCTTACGGCGTTAGTGTTCGTGGTTCAGTAGGCAACACTCCAATTGCCGATGCAACTTTGCTTATGCAATTCGATACCGATCCTGAAAAACAACAAAAACTGATCGGAATTATCCACTCAGAAGTGAAGGAAATAGTAACTAACGGACCTAAAGCAAGTGATCTGCAAAAAGTGAAAGAAAACATGTTGAAGAAATTCACTGAAGATATGGCCGAAAACAATTGGTGGAACAGTGCTGTAGTACGCTATTATCAGGACAAACTTGACCTTGTTAACGACTACAAAGCCTCTGTAGAAGCACTTACACCCGAACTGATTCAATCGACTTTGAAATCGATTACCGACAAGGGAAATGTGCTTGAAGTGGTGATGTTACCTGCCGAATAAACGCAACAGGCGAATAACAAAGAGGCTGTATCAAAAGCATAACAAACTTTGATACAGCCTTTTTTATGTTCAAACCCAATCAAAAACCCTAAACTTCTGTCTCTGGCCTTTTTCGGAGCAACAATACTTCACCCAAACCAAAACAGACACTGAGATCGCTCATAAAAAAACTCAATAACTCGAAAACGCAATTTGCATCATCCCCACAAAAAAAGCAGTTGCCTTTTTATAAGACAACTGCTTCTTCACAGACAGATGAAACACCAAAAGGGTTATTCTTCCTCTTTTTTGGATGCTTCGTATTCCTTCAACAATTTATCCTGAATATCCATTGGCACCAACTCGTAGCTTGCAAATTTCATACTGAAAGAAGCACGTCCACCGGTAAGCGAACTCAATGTAGTAGAATAGCTGCTCAATTCCTTCAATGGAATTTTTGCCGATAATTTTTCGAAACCTTTATCACTTTCCATGCCCATAATAATAGCACGTCTACCCTGTAAGTCGCTCATAACATCTCCCAACCTATCGGAAGGCGCCTGAACAATAACATCGTAGATAGGCTCCAGCAATTTTGGTCCGGCTTCTTTAAATGCCTGAGCAAACGCATTACGTCCAGCCAGGCGGAACGATATTTCGTTTGAATCAACCGGGTGCATCTTTCCATCGTACACAATAACCCGCACATCGCGCGCATACGAACCTGTCAGCGGGCCTTGTTCCATACGATCCATAATCCCTTTCATAATGGCCGGAAGGAAACGCAAATCAATAGATCCACCTACAATACTGTTAATCAACACCAATTTACCACCCCATTCGAGATCAATGACCTGAGTATCGCGATTGCTGATTTTATATTCCTGACCACCGAAACGGAAAGTATCAGGAGCAGGCATACCATCGTAGTAAGGCTCGATAATCATGTGCACCTCACCAAACTGACCCGATCCGCCCGATTGTTTTTTGTGACGATAGTCGGCTCGTGCATTTTTAGTAATGGTTTCGCGATATGGAATTTTTGGTTCCTTGAATTCTATCATAATCTTATCATTATGCTCTACTCTCCATTTTAAAGTCCGAAGGTGAAATTCTCCCTGTCCGTAAAGTATGGTTTGTTTTAGCTCTTTCGACTGTTCGATAATCCAGGTTGGATCCTCTTCGTGCATACGGGTAAGTACTTCACTCAGTTTTTCTTCATCGGCTTCGGACACTGCCTTAATGGCTCGACGGTATTTAGGCTCAGGATACTTTATTTCCCTGAAGTCGTACTCACAACCTTTTGCATTTAATGTATTGCCCGTGCGGGTGTCTTTTAATTTCACAGTTGCACCTATATCGCCGGCTACCAATTGCTCCACCTTGTTACGGATTTGCCCCGCCACGTAAAACAACTGGCTCAATCGTTCTTTCGAACCACGATTGATATTAACAAGGTCATCCCCTTCATTTATTTTTCCACTCATCACTTTGAAGTATGACACTTCACCAATATGAGGCTCTACACTTGTTTTGAAAACATAAATACTTGCCGGACCGTTGACATCAGGTGCAATTTCTTTACCGTCCTTAGTTTGTGGTTTTTCAGTAACATTCACACTTGGCGATACGTTTCCAACAAATTCCATCATTCGACGTACACACATATCCTTACCTGCACTTACACAGAATACAGGAAACATATCCCTGTGCAACATTCCTTTACGGATACCAATTCTCATTTCTTCTTCGCTGAGCGAACCCTGATCGAAGAATTTTTCCATCAATGCTTCATCGTGTTCGGCGGCAGCCTCTACGAGAGCATTGTGTAAATCCTGTACTTTATTAATTTCTGTGTCGGGGATATCAAGTACTTCGGGAACACCACCCTCAGGTTTCCATCTGTACATTTTCATTTTCAACACATCGACAACCGCATTAAATTGCGGACCAACAGAGATGGGATATTGAATCTGAACAACTTTTGAACCATAATTTTCTTTTAGTTGCTCCATAGAGCGGTCAAAGTCAGCCTTTTCATGGTCGAGCTGATTGACAATGAAAATAACAGGCTTATTGAACCTTTCAGTGTAACGAAAGTGATTGTTGGTACCAACTTCAACGCCATATTGAGCGTTGACAAGAAGAAGTGCGGTATCGGTAACGTTAAGAGAAGTAACTGCACCGCCAATAAAGTCATCGGAGCCGGGACAGTCAATAAAATTTAATTTTTTATCGAGCCATTCAGTTTGGATCACTGTTGAAAAAACCGAATAACCATATTCCTTTTCGACAGGGAAATAATCGGATACTGTATTCTGACCTCCAATACTCCCTCTGCGTTTTATAATACCACTCTCGTAAAGCATAGCTTCCACAAGAGTGGTTTTCCCAGAGCCCGAACTTCCCAGAATTGAGATGTTCTTAATTTCATTTGATTGATATACTCTCATACTGTATTAAATTTAGAAAAAGATTAATACTAATTTAAATAACTGCTAAATGATATATTAAATCGAATGGCAATTTATGAAATCTATATTAAAAATTTATTTTATTTTGTATGTTCTACAACAGCATTTCAAACTATTTTAAGCTCAAAAACTATTTTTTAATCATCAAACTCAATTTAATCTGTTTTTTTGTCTACAATGACGGCACAAACCGCATCGCCGGTAATGTTCAGAACGGTGCGCAACATATCAAAAATCCGGTCGAGTGCATAAAGCAAAGGTAATCCTTCGACAGGAATTCCGGCCGACACCAAAACTGCTACCACAAGCAAGGTTGGTCCCGGTACTCCAGCCTGTCCTACCGATCCGATGGTGGCCGTGAGCGCAATGGCCATATATTGTGCAAAACTAAGCTCCATACCGTAGAGTTGTGCAAAAAACAGCGCTACAAGCGCAAAATAAATAGCACTTCCCGTCATATTGATTGTTGCACCGAGCGGGATCACAAACGAAGCTGTTTCTTTGCTCACTTTCAGGTCTTTCTCACAGGTTTCGAGCGTGACTGGCAAAGTAGCGAGTGATGATGCCGTTGAGAAAGCTACAATTTGTGGTCGTAACATTGCTTTAAAAAACGGACCCAGTTTTTGTTTCGAAAAAAGCAACATCGCTGACGGATAAAACACAAAAAGCATAAAAAAGAAAGCAATTACATTCACCCATAACAAATCACCTACTTTAATCAACAAGTCGAAGCCAAAGGTACCTGTAGCATCGGCCATTAAACCAAACACGCCCAACGGAGCCACCAGCATTACTTTCGAAATACACCATATCAACGCTTCAAGCAGGGTATTGAACCCATTGATGACCGGTTGTTTTTTCGGAACCGGCAAAATACTTAATCCAAAACCAAGAAACAATCCAAAGAAAATCAATTGTAAAATATTGCCTTCGGCCATCGACCTTATCGGATTATCAGGAATTACCTGCGTTATAATGCTCATGAAATCCATTTTCGGTTGGCTTGCGCTATAATTCTGAACAGGGAAGAATTCTCTTATCGCATCGATAGAAAGGCCTGTACCGGGTTTAAAAATGTTGGCAGCCGCAAATGCCACAAGCACTGCCAGGAATGTTGTGAAAAACACAAAAATAATTGTGGTAATCCCTATACGACCAGCCGATTGCGTTGCTCCAAGCGAGGCGGCACCCGAAACTATGGAGACAAAAACAAGAGGCACCACCAACATTTTAATAAGCTGTATAAACAAGCTACCTAAAGGAGCAAACATACCGGCAGTGTCGCCCATTGTTTTACCTACAACAATGCCCAGAATCATTGCCAGCAGTATCTGAAAACTCAAATCGCGAAAAATTTTTGTCAATTTGCCTTTTGAAGCCATAATCAGTTTTTATTAAAAATCATTTTAGTACATGACAAAAATTATATAGCGATATAATTGTTTGATTATCAATAAAATAAATTATATTTTATTTGGTAAAGACCTTGAAATTTCGTATCTTTATAGCTGACTACCAATCAGTTATAATGAAAACAAAAAATTCCAAGGTCTCGCACAAAAGTAGTGATTTAACCTCAGTTTTGGTTCAACACTTCGGTAAAAGTTTAAACTTAGCCCGAATTAAGTTCATAAGCTTGTTTATTTGCGCTCTATGTAAGGTTCAAGTCGTTTGTTTTGAAAAGCTTGCCTGTGGCTTTGAAAATGGCTGTGGCAGCGACTCTTCACTGCGACGAATTCAGCGTTTCATGGCTGAGTACAAGCTTGACAAAGACTTGATTGCAAGATTGATATTTGCACTTTTGCCACATGAACCACCGTACTCGATTGCTATCGACAGAACGAATTGGAAGTTTGGACAAACAAATATCAATATTTTGGTTTTAGCCATTGTATATAAGGGAGTTGCCTTTCCTATTCTATTCAAATTAATGCCTAAGCGAGGTAATTCTCATACGACAGAGAGAATTGAAATCGTGAATCATTACATTAGATTGTTTGGAAAAGAAACCATTCAATACTTGGTGGCAGACCGTGAATTCGTAGGTGAACATTGGATTAACTATCTGAACTTTAACCGAATTGAATATCACATTCGTATTCGGGATAATTTCTGGGTTCTGAATCCTAAAACAGGTTCACTGTTTAAGGCAACGTGGCTCTTTAGTGATTTAAAATTGAATGAAACAAGATTTTTACACTCGATATATTATGTCAATAATCAGTTGTGTTATTTGTCTGCTTCAAAAATAAAAAACAAAGAAGGAAAGCCAGAATTTCAGATAATCATCTCGTTTTGTAAACCTGAAATTGCGCAAAAAATATACAAAGAACGCTGGCAGATTGAAACTGCATTTAGAGCAATGAAAACAAGTGGATTCAATTTAGAAGACACTCATTTAGTTGATATAGAGAGAATTGAAAAGCTTGTCGCTTTAGTAACAATTGCATTCTGTTGGGCATATTTGGTCGGAATATATTTACACGAACATGATAAGCCAATCAAGATTTTAAACAACGGTAAAAAGCGGAAAAGCTTTTTCAAATATGGTCTAACTTTTATCGCAACAATACTTTTAAATGCTGAATTTCAATCAAATATAGATATTTTTAAATTTTTGTCATGTACTTAGTCGAAATTTATTATTCCCCTTCAGGTGCCAGGGGTCATAGCTTCCACTCAAACCCGTCTTTTGTATCTTTTATCTCAAAACCCAAAGCTGTGAGTTCGTTGCGTATTTTATCGCTTGTCGCCCAGTCTTTGTTGCGTTTGGCTTCGAGGCGCATTTCCAAAAGCATGTCGATGGCTTTTTTGTAAGCCTCGTTGGTGCCTGTTGCGGCAGTTTCCACTTTTAATCCAAGCAAATCTTCCACAAAAAGTTTGAAGACAGATTGCAATTCTTCTAAATCGCTTGCCGAAATTGTAGCTTTTCCATCGTGTACCGAATTGATGGCTTTGAGCGCTTCG
>CAYMHE010000010.1:40612-45002 GCA_964390175.1 uncultured Paludibacter sp. | reverse complement strand
CGATATTGGCACCGTGAGATGCGATATTGCTATCCTGAGATGTCAACTCGGCATCAAGAGAAGCTATTTTGGTAGTTGGGGACGCTTTATCGCGGGTGCATTCAGTAAATTGTGTCAGCAAAGGGAAACATTTGAGCTACAACACAGCCTTTGATCGGAACTCACGTTCGGATGCAAAGGCCGTAAGCTATTTCAGGACTGCACGAATTGATATAGTACCCATATACTGCATGGAAGCAGGGATGTTTTTTGTAATTTTATTTAATAAGCAGGAGGGTTCACGAAGGGTTTCGTGAAACAGAAAATTCCGTAATGGACTTTCGAAGCATGATAGAAGTTTCATAAAGCGAGACGATTACAGGTTTACGCTTGCAAAAATAATAAAGTTATCAGAAATAAATGCTTGGAAAGAAATTATTTTTTAAAAATATTTTTTAGGCTTTATTGTGAAGAACAAAAAAGTCACTGTGGAAGTAAGAAGAAAGCCCTTCCGCTGCACTTGACAGACCTCACCCCGGCCCTCTCCCAAGAAAAGGGAGCAGGACTCAACCATTTACTCATCGCTTGCAGACGAGGGGGAGTAGTGAGAGATGCCGCAGGAAGCATAGCATTATGCCTTTGTTGTTTACTTTCGATAAGCTGTCTTTAAATCACATTATCCCAATTTCTGTAAAATAGTCTTTTGGGTCTTATTATGTTTTTTTGTCAATTCTGTAGTCTGTAGTTCAAGTGATTTTATTATTTCTACATCTGATTGAAAGTCGAAAAGTCTATTTGTATTTGATTCTTTCGTTTGAATTACTATTTTCATAACATAATTTTTCCCCATACATGCTCTTTCTAGCTTTTCAATTGAATCTTCAATTGTCTCATATTCTGCTTGAATTTTCACAGGAACAGGCATTCCATCGCAATGTTCTTTCATAAAACCATCAATTCCAGCATTTCTTTGAACCGGGAAAGCGTTTATTTCTTCTAGCATTGCGAGTTCTTTTTCTGTTTTCTCTAAATAGTCATCTGCTCCCTTATTTAATAGGGCAGATTCGGTTATTATCATTTCTTCCAATCGAGAATTCGCCAATTCAACAGCTTCATTTGATATGTCAATACCAATGAAATTTCTTTTGAGTGATTTTGCTGAAACGCAAGTTGTCCCACTACCACAAAATGGATCTAAAACTAAATCGCCTTCATCTGTAGCTATGTTTATAATTTGGTTGAGTAGTAAAACTGGTTTTTGAGTTGGATAACCTGTTCTTTCTTTTGCTTTTGGATTCAAATATGGGATTTCCCAAACATCAGAAAGAGGTACGCCTTTTTTCTCTTTTCCTAATATTATATTGCCATTTTCGTCTTTTTTATAGACTGATTTTCCATTTTTATT
Source organism: uncultured Paludibacter sp. (assembly GCA_964390175.1). Taxonomy (GTDB): domain Bacteria; phylum Bacteroidota; class Bacteroidia; order Bacteroidales; family Paludibacteraceae; genus Paludibacter. Next base: position 43,618 of record CAYMHE010000010.1, on the reverse strand, counting down.
TCGTTCTCTGTCTTGTAAAATTTGGTCGAGATTTGTTGTTGCAGAATAGTTAGTATATACCGTATTAAATTTAAAATCATTGGTCTTTGAGTAAAAGAAAATGATTTGATGAGAATTTAGTAATCCTTTTTTTGCATTAGACCAGCGTTTATATGACCAAACAATCTCACTTTGGAAATTTTCGCTTCCAAAAACCTTATCTAAAACTGTTCGAATATGATGAGATGCTGTTTTGTCACAGTGTAAAAAGACACTTCCTGTGTCTTTTAAGACTCTCTTACTTTCAATTAACGCTCTTTCAATTAATAGTAAATACACTTCTAATGAATCATATTTATCATCAAACTCATAAGTTTTTGAGTTATCACGGTTAGAAAGAGAATGTTTCTTTTGTGTAAAAAATGGTGGGTCAAAATACACCAAATCAACCTTATTAGCATCAATGTATTTGAGCTTCTCAATACAATTTCCTGATATAATATTATTCGCTTCCATTTTCAGGTGTCCTTTCGTTTGCAATTTCAGTTAGAATTTCTTTCAGGTCGATTCCGGTATATTGTTTTATAAAACCCCAAGCTTCATCACCTCCATAATACTCTCCTTCAACCCCAGTATAAAGGGTTTTTAAGGTTTCTTGAATTCTAATAGCTTGTTCTCTTTGTGGATAATAAAACATTACCCGAATTGGCTTGTAGCCATGTCCTTTGATTACTTGTACTCTAGTGTGTTCTTTTGTTATATGATCCCCATCGGTCGTTGCGTCTCTCCATTTAACTTCAAGCGCATCATTTCCGTTTAAGAAATCTATTTCAAAGGTTTTTGGTCTCTGTCCAATCGTGTTTTCCACTTTTGTTTTTATGCCGTCTGGAAATTTGTAATTAAAACACAAAGTTGCCGCATCTTCCAAAAATGAACCAGCATATTTATAAAGAAAACGTCCAGTATTTTGATAAGCGTCTATTAATTGCCCTTCTAATGTAGTAATTCCTAAGACCCTATAAATTAGATAATGAGAATTATTGTCCGCTTTCATTTCCTCTTTTCTAGCTTCAATTTTTCCCTTGAGATTTGCGGAGTAAATTTCGGCCAAATTTTTAATGCTTTGTTTTAATTCTTCCATGTTTTCTCTTATTTATTCGGTCGTAAAGTTACGAAATCTATTTTGTTTTTCTTATTTTTCTACAATAAGGCATAAAACCCATATATCCCGCAACTCAATTTGAATATGCTCAACTCAAGTGCACCTATTTCCACTTTAATTTAGGAGCATTTTTACGAGCTATTGTCAGGTTTTTCTCAATCGGATGATCTTACCTCATCCCAACCCTCTCTCAAATCTTCAAATCTTTCAAATTTTCAAATCTTTCAAACAAGTTCACCCGCTCCTACCCTTACAATTTCGGGTTCGTCGCCGGTGCAATCCACGATGGTAGAATGTTCGAGACCGCCCAATCCGCCATCGATCACAAGGTCGACCTGATGGCCGTATTTTTCTTCAATCAGTTCGGGGTCGGTGATGTATTCGGTGGTTTCTTCGTCGGTAAATATGGAGCTTGTCATGAGCGGATTGCCGAGTTCGCGCACAATATCGAGCACTATATTGTTGTTGGGCATACGGATACCCACTGTTTTTTTGTTTTTGAAAAGCTTAGGCAATTTGCTGCTGCCATTGAGGATAAATGTAAAAGGACCGGGGAGATTTTTCTTTATCAATTTAAACGAAGCATCGTCCATTTTGGCATATTCGCTCACCTCGCTCAACTGGTGACAGATAAACGAGAGGTTGGAACGGCGCAAATCATGGTTTTTGAGCCGGGCAATAAACTCTACTCCGGCGGCATTGAAAATATCGCAGGCAAAGGCATAAACCGTATCGGTAGGCAGAATAATAATGCCTCCATTGCGAAGAATTCCGGCAATGCGACGGACTTCGACCGGGTTCGGATTGTTTTCGTAAAGTTTAGTGAGCATAGCCCTGTATCCCTTTAGCGGAGATTTGTTTTTAAGTGAGTAAAATCCAATTGCAAAAGTATAAAAAAATCCTGTAAACAAACATTTACAGGATTTTATATTTAAAACTATCAACTAAATAAGTAGAGTAAAGCATCTCAAATTCAGACCTCACCCTAAATCCCTCTCCCGGGGAGAGGGACTTTGCCGGGTAAAAGAATTGAAATTATACGACTCCCGATAGCCATCGGGTTACTTACACTTAGTTGACTTTAGATTCAGCATCAAAAAGCATCAATAATGGCTTTGAAATCGGCTACTTTCAGCGAAGCGCCACCAATAAGTCCACCATCGATATCGGGCTGAGCGAACAGTTCGGGTGCATTTGCAGCATTACAGCTACCACCGTAAAGGATAGAAGTGTTTTCGGCAATGTCCTGACCAAATTTAGCAGCAATAATAGAGCGGATAAATGCAAGCATATCCTGAGCTTGTTGTGTAGAAGCTGTTACGCCTGTACCAATGGCCCAGATAGGTTCGTAAGCGATTACGATTTTGCTGAAATCGTCGGCGCTCAGGTTGAATACAGTTTCCTCCAACTGACGTTGCACATAAGCATTTTGTTCGTTGGCATTGCGCACGTCCAACGCTTCGCCGCAGCAATAGATAGGAGTCAAACCGTTGGCAAGAGCCAAAGCTACTTTTTCGTTCAAAATTGCACTTGTTTCTCCGTAATACTCACGACGTTCGGAGTGACCCAAAATTACATATTCGGCGCCTGTTGATTTTACCATAGCAGCGCTTACTTCGCCGGTGAAAGCTCCTGATACTTTGTTGGCACAGTTTTGAGCAGCAACGCCGATTTTTTTAGTGTCGATGGCAGCAGCCACACTTGCCAAATGAATAAAAGGAGTTCCGATCACTACATCGCAATTCAAGTTTGAACCTTCCAAAGCGGTGTTCAATTCAGTTGCCAAAGCCAATCCTTCCTGAAGGCTTTTGTTCATTTTCCAGTTTCCTGCAACAATGTTTTTTCTCATTTTTCTTATATTTTTT
>CAYMHE010000010.1:0-40512 GCA_964390175.1 uncultured Paludibacter sp. | reverse complement strand
TTTTCTTATATTTTTTATAGTTTGATATTTTATTCCGTAATATTGCTTCGTCCTATTGGCTCTGCAATTGTTGATTTGTATTATTTTTACAAGCTACCTACTCTTAACTAACCTGTAATGTTAGATTCATTATCTCTATATACTTCACAAGGTCAATAAGTCCCCCTTTAGGGGGATTTAGGGGGCCTTTATTAAATGTCGCGCCAGTGCCATTTACCCGCGATGGTTCCATTTTTTATAAGAATAAGTCCTGGATTGGCGCGAATCATTGTTTTGAGCGTAATCGGGTCGGTTTTACAAAACGGATAGGTCACTTTTGTTTTGGCTACAAAACTCCTTACCTCATCATCGCCCGAAGCAGTAAGCGCATAGAATCTTGTTGTTGAGTTTTTATATTTCTGATAAAACTTTTCGGCAATTAGCGCACCCTCTTCCGATGCTTTGTTCAGATCGTACATAACCAGCAGGTAAGTAGCTCCGGGATTGTAAATCACCTCCTCGGTAATATCGTCGAAAGCGGCATTAACGATAGAGAAATCGTGAATCGGAGCTTTGTATCCCGTGGACACCAACACTGTTTTCTGATCCACAAAAGTCCAGGTCGAATCATTTTTCGGGTAATTTTCGAGCGTAAACTCTTTTTGCACACCCCCTTTTTCGTAAATGAAAGTGGTAGCATAAACATCGGCAGCAGCGTCATCGGGCACCATCATGGCTTCGGGGATATTCACACCAATTTTATAAGGACGAAAATCGATAAGGGGCAAATGATTGTACGAGCAAACCGCCAACCCAATGCCTAAGCCCACAAAGAAAGTAACAATCGTCCACTCAATGCGCGCTAAAAACATTGGTTTATGCTGCGAAGTATTTATTAATAAAATAAATGCAAGTATGATTAAAACCAGATTTTTAAAAAACGTTTGCCAGTTGGTAATCACCAAAGCATCGCCAAAGCAACCACAGTCGGTGACAGGATTATACAAAGCGATGTACAAGGTAAGCGGCGTCATTACAAGCATAAAAAGCATGGCAAGTATGGACGTAAGGCGGAATTTAATTTTAAAAAGCAAATTCAGACCAATCACAAGTTCGAGCACCGGAAGCGCTACGCCCAGCGGAAGTGCAAGGAAACTAAAGCCCGAAAAAAAACCTCCGAAAGCAGTCAGGTAATCTTCAATTTTGTAGGTCAGTCCCAGTGGATCTATCACCTTTACAAAACCCGAAAACACAAACACCAATCCGAGGATCAGCCTGCAAATAAGTGTCAGCACGGGTACCGACTTCTGAACTGCTTCAATTGCTGCTTGTTTGTTACTTCTTTTTTTATATATCCACATTTGTATTGGTAGTTTTATTTTGTATTGACAACGAAGCTCAACATATACATCGACACACGACGGTTCAGCTCATTTTTTCTTCTTCTATTTTTATAAGCCCGAACACGGCATAATTCATCATATCGAAATAATTCGCATCAATGCCTTCGGATATCAGCGTTTTACCCTTGTTATCCTCAATTTGTTTGGTGCGGTAAATTTTCTGCAAAATCAAATCGGTGTACGATTCCATGCGCATGGTGCGCCAGGCCTCGTCGTAATCGTGATTTTTAGCCATCATCAGTTCCTTGGCGCGGTTCATGTACGTATCGTACAGTTCCACTCCGCGGTCGTAAGTCAAATCATCGACATCCGAGTATCCCAGTTCAAGCTGAATTAACCCGATGATGCCATAATTTACAATGGCAATCAGCTCGGAGCGGATACCTTCATCCACTTTCGATACTCCTTTGGTTTCGATACTCCGGATTCGGTTGGCTTTAATAAAAATCTGATCGGTAACGGATTGTTGCCGAAGAATACGCCACGAAGCGCCATAATCCTTCATCTTTTTTGTAAATATATCGCGGCAAATCGCTGCTACCTGATCGAACTGTTGGTCGGTTTGACTCATAAAATTAGGAGTTTTTTAAGAGACACAAAGGTACAAAATATTGTTTATATGAGCAATTCATAAAAGCAAGACACCCTCATCCATCGCAGATCAACTCAAATGATATCCTTTCTGCCGCATTTCGACAGATGAATAATAAGCGTAAGCATCCGGCAGAAGCGGATAGTCCCAGCAGCCCATGCTATGAAACATTTCGCCTCCAAAACCTTTTTTGAAACGATACAAACCATACATCTGATGCGATGCATCGGCCGATGGCGAAACCCCGAACATATCATAATCGGCACAACCTAAGGCTTTTCCCACTTCAATGGCTTTCCATTGCAAAGCATAAGCTGCCATACAATCCCTGTGGTCCGACGAGGAAGCGCCATAAAGATATGTGGCTCTTTCGCCCGAAATAACAAGAAACATGGCAGCAAGCGGAACGTGATTAGCTTCGGCAATGAGCAACAACACCTCAGCCGGCGACTGGGTATCGTTGGCACGAGCAGTAAGCACAGCTTTGAAATACTCCATTTCGTGCAAATGGAAACCATTCCTGGCAGCCGTTTCGGCATAAAGTGCATACCATAGCGGCAACTGTTCCATACCGGCAGCACGCACAGTCACCCCTTTCCTTTCGGACAAACCTATGTTATAACGGGTTTTAGGCTTCATTTTCGAAAGAATATCTTCTTTATTCTCCTTCAGATTTACAAAAATTGTATTGGAAGGTAAAATGTTGGACACAGCCTTTTTGAGTTTCCAGAATTCGGTGCCATAGTTGAACCTGAACTCCTGGGTATTGACGGCGGGCGGCCCGAGCCATCTGTCATTCGCATCATAACAATCGGCATCGCCGGCCCAAAACGATTCCCATACCAGGTCGTACCGAATCATAATGCAACCTTTTGGCAAAAACGATAGCAACTGCTCCGAGATATCTTCGAGAAAAGCACCCCGGTTTTCTTCGCCCGGATCCAATTCAGGCCCGTAAGGCACATAAGCGATTGAATAATGCTCGCTCACCTGTTGCAAAAGCACCAACATATCGGCCATTATATACTCGTGAGCCACTGCATCTTTGTCGAGATCGGACTTTCGGATGCGGATATTCACAGCCAGCGATTTCACGCCCAATTGCTGCTTTACAACCGACCAGAATGCTGTTTGCTGAATTATTGGCGTACGAAAAACGTCCTCGATTTCCTTTAAATAAACGTGTGAAAACATGATTTTGAAATAAAAATCCACAAAGTTAGCCCTTTAAAATATGAAAAGCAAAAAACAATGGTACTTAATTATGAAAACTTAAAATCTTGTTTATAAATTTAGTATCTCACGGGAATTGATTATTTTTGTTCGTATTAATGATATTCCAAATGAAAAACAGCATACTCACTTTTGTATTACTCCTATTTTTCGCCACCTTTGTGGCAGGTCAGGAAACAGGTTTTGCTTCCTTCTACAGCAAACGCCTGCATGGTAGACACACTTCGGATGGTGGAAAATATCACAGCGACAGCCTGACGTGTGCCCACAAAACCTATCCTTTCGGTACGCTGCTGCGGGTACAAAACCCAAAAAACAACAATGAAGTAATCGTAAAAGTAACCGATCGCGGACCACATACCCGAAGCCGGCTTATTGACCTTTCGTACAGCGCTGCCGCCAAACTCGACATTGTAAGGGCTGGAATTGCAAAAGTAATCGTCACTAAAATAGATATTCTACCCGACCCTATCCGATTGATTCCGATCCCCCTAACAACAGTGCAGGTCTCCCCGGTTCGCTTTTTGAGTCAGGATTTGCAGTCGCTCATCGACAAACTCGTTCGAACACAGACGCATCACACCAAAAACTAACTACCGAGAAGCATACTAAGAAATACAGCTTTTTGTTTGCGCTCTGAAAGTGATTCAAGCTTTCCAATTTGAGCCAATAACTTACGGTTTTCATTCTACAAGTCCGATCTGGTCAATACAACCATTATCTTATTTTACAGCCACTTGCAAATCAACTAAAAATATAAAAACAAAAAAATATACAACAAATTAGAACAAAAGGGAATAAATAATTAATTTAGTGCTCTGAAATCGATAAAATCAGCAAAATGTTAATTATTGGAATTGCCGGAGGAACCGGTTCAGGAAAAACTACAGTAGTACGAAAAATCTTAGAGCGTTTGCCAATTGGGGAAGTATCCATCCTTCCACAGGATTCTTATTATCGCGACAGCAGCCATTTGCCACTCGAAGAACGACTCGAAATTAATTTTGACCATCCGGATTCTATTGAATTCGAACTTCTTACACGTCACTTAAAAGATTTAAGAAAAGGAAAAACGATAGAACAACCCATCTATTCGTACCTGACCTGTACACGTGCTGCCGAAACGATTCCGGTAAAACCCTGCCACGTTATCATTGTTGAAGGAATTCTTGTGCTTACCAATCCTGAATTACGTAAAATGATGGATTTGAAAGTGTTTGTTGATGCAGATGCCGACGATCGCCTTATGCGGGTGATCAACAGAGATATAGTGGAACGCGGACGGTCGGTCAACAAAGTAATGGAACGCTATGAATGTACCGTTAAGCCAATGCATTTGCAATTTATCGAACCCACAAAACGCTTTGCCGATTTAATCATCCCACAGGGAGGAAACAACCATATTGCCATCGACATTCTGACGAAGTATATCGAAAATAATCTGAAATAAAGTGATTCGCCTTTTTTCAGGCAACAATAAACATCTAAACAGTTAATTGCCATGAATCTGTCCGATCTACCTAAAATCATGTTTCTTGACATAGAAACAGTCCCTCTGAAAGCCGACATTTCGGAAATACCGGCTGATTTAGCACATTTGTGGGAAGATAAGTTCAATCTGATTCACAAACGTATGCCCGAAAAATATGCTGAGAACACTACAGCCGCCGAAGCATTTGCCAACAGCGGAGGCATCTATGCCGAATTCGGTAAAATTGTGTGTATTTCGGTCGGATTTATCTATTTCAAAGGGCTCGAAATGCATTTCCGAACCAAGTCCTTTGCCGGCGACGACGAACAGAAATTGCTCAGTGGCTTCACTGAACTTTTGGCAAAATTTTGCAGTACAAAAGAGCACACGCTCTGCGGACACAATATCAAAGAATTCGACATTCCCTATATTTGCCGGCGATTACTTATCAATAATATCCAACTTCCGGCTATTTTGCAAATCGCAGGGAAAAAACCCTGGGAAATTTCATTTATCGACACTCTGGAGTTATGGAAATTCGGTGATTATAAAAATTATACATCATTGAAATTACTGACTGCAATTTTTGGCATTCCTACGCCAAAAGATGATATTGACGGCAGTCAGGTAGCAGAGGTTTATTACAAGGAGAAAAATATTGAACGTATTGCTTTGTACTGCCAAAAAGATGTGGTGGCAACGGCACAGGTATTTTTACGAATGCAAAACTGGCAGGGTTTCGAATCGCGTAATGTTGAATTTTTGTAACAGCAAATGCAAAACAAAACTGCAATACTGTGCATTCTGTTTTTCTTCATTGTTTTTTCGGCTTGCAATCAGGCAAAAAACGATGAAGATCAATCATCTGCTCAAATTGACCTTGAACAAATATTAAAACGGGACACACTCAGCGTAGGTATAATGTATGGACCTACGAGCTACTTCATGTACCGCGAAGAATACATGGGGTTCGACTACGAAATGGCATTGCACCTGGCCAATTCATTGGGCGTAGCACTTAAAATTACCGAAGCAAAAAGCGAAATAGAGCTTGAACATTTGCTTCAGGAGCGAAAGATTGACCTTGTGGCCAACAACATAATTGAAACAAAGGAACTCAAACAACTTTTCAGTTTTGTTTTTCCACAGGAAAAATCGTATCAGGTATTGGTACAAACAATTAATGCTAACTTATTGAGCGATGTCACTGAATTGGCCGATAAAAAAGTATATGTAAAGCCTAACACAATACAGAAAAAAAGACTAGAAGCCTTATACCGCGAATTAGGCGGAATTTTCGAAATCGTTGAAGCGCCAGACTCATTGAGCTCAGAGGATTTGATTGAGATGGTAGCCCAAAACAAAATCAGCTATACAGTAGCCAGCTATAAAACTGCACAACTCTACAAATCCATCTACAAAAAGCTTGACCTTCATTTGGCCATCGGCTTCGAACAACACAATGGGTGGTTGGTGCGCCGGGAAAGTAAGAAACTGAAAGAAGCTATCGAAAACTGGACAAAAACCGACGAGCATGAACTTTTACAGGCAAATCTTGCCAACAAATACTGGACGCGAAGCATTTACTTTTCGCAACGGAAAGTAAGAATTCCGAAAGGTGCCATCTCGCCCTTCGATCACTTTTTCAAAAAATATGCAACTGAGATTAACTGGGACTGGAAACTGCTGGCTGCTGTGGCTTTTCACGAGTCCCGCTTCGATTCGTCACAGGTTTCATGGGCCGGAGCTTCGGGCATTATGCAGTTAATGCCACGCACCGCTGCCAACTTTGGTCTGACCCGTAAAACGATGTTGAATCCTGAAAAAAACATTGAAGCCGGCGTGCAATATATAAAAAGTCTCAACCTCTCATTCCGTAAAATAGTAAACAAAGAAGAACGCATAAAATTTATACTTGCGGCCTACAATTCAGGTCCGGCGCATGTACTCGATGCCATGGCACTTGCCGAAAAACATGGAAAAAATCCACATATCTGGTTTAACAACGTAGAATATTACCTGATAAAAAAGTCGGAACCCGAATTTTACAACGATCCGGTTGTAAAGTACGGCCGGTTCAGGGCTAAAGAAACAGTCAGCTACGTGAACAATACGCTCGAAACCTTTCATAAGTATTCGGGACGACATTAAGAAAAAAATAATAAAAGCTGTGATAAACGCGATTCATTGCAGGTTTATTTAATGCAGCTCACCAACACACTAAAAAAACAAACACAAACAAATGCCAAATAGCGAAATTATATTAATAAGTATTTCGGGTGAAGACAAACCCGGAGTAACCACCGCCATAACCGAAATTCTTGGAGCTTACGATGCCACCATTCTTGACATTGGTCAGGCTGATATTCATCACACCCTTTCATTAGGAATACTTTTCAAAATGTCGGACAGAACAGATTCCGGCAATATATTGAAAGAAGTTCTTTTTAAATGCTCCGAACTCAACCTCACTCCCCGGTTCACTCCCGTGAGTGAGGAAAGATACAACAACTGGGTTTCGCGTCAGGGCAAGGGACGGTATGTGGTTACAATTCTGGGGCGTGAAATCACTGCCCGCCAACTATCGAAAGTCACAAAAGCAGTTACCAATCAGGAACTAAACATCGACTCCATCAAACGACTTACCGGACGGGTTCCTTTGTCGAATACCGATACCGATGCCATCCGTTCGTGTATCGAACTGTCGGTGCGGGGCGAACTGCAGAACAAAAAGGCGCTGTCGGCCAAATTCATGCAGTATTCGTCCGAAATGGGCATCGATATTTCATTTCAAAAAGATGATATTTTTCGCAGGAACCGGCGATTGATTTGTTTCGACATGGATTCAACGCTTATTAAAACTGAAGTCATCGACGAACTGGCCGATCGTGCCGGCGTTGGACCGCAGGTTCGTGCCATCACCGAAGCGGCCATGCGGGGCGAAATTGACTTTACCGAAAGTTTCAAGCAAAGAGTTGCTTTGCTCAAAGGTTTGGATGAAAAAGCGCTCGAGGAAATTGCCAATCAGCTTCCCATAATGGATGGCGCCGAACGTTTAATGGGCATTCTTAAAAAATGCGGTTACAAAATCGCCATCCTTTCGGGGGGATTTTCTTTTTTTGGCAACCATTTGAAAAAACTTTTTGATGTAGATTATGTTTATGCTAATGAGCTGGAGATTGTAGAAGGCAAACTAACAGGAAATTACCTTGGCGACATTGTGGACGGAAAACGCAAAGCCGAATTGCTTCGTCTGATCGCACAAGTAGAAAAAATTGATCTTGAACAGGTGATTGCCGTGGGCGATGGTGCCAATGATTTACCAATGTTAAACATTGCAGGTCTTGGTATTGCATTTCATGCTAAACCAAAGGTGAAAGAAAATGCGCAACAATCCATTTCAACGATTGGTCTTGACGGCATTCTTTATTTCCTCGGGTTTCGGGATATTCACATCGATTTCTAAAATTCCCGACTCAACTGTATCAGGTTTTATTTTCGGACAGGTTTTATTCTTTACACAAAACATATTAATTTCGAAAAAAAATGAAAAAAGCAATTGTTATCGGCTCAACAGGTATGGTTGGAACTCAACTCATCCAATTACTTCTCTTTTCGAATAATTACGTTGAGATTACATCTCTGGTTCGTCGCGAAAGTGGAATAACTCACCCAAAACTACGGGAATATGTTGTGGATTTCGACCAACCGGAAACATGGCGCCAACTTGTAAGCGGAGATGTTTTATTTTCGTGCATGGGCACTACAATTGCAAAAGCTAAGACCAAAGGAAATCAATACAAAACAGATTACACTTATCAGTACAAAGTGGCTGAAATAGCCGCTCTAAATGGCGTTCCGGCTTATGTACTTCTGTCATCGGCAGGTGCAAATGCCAAATCAGCTGCATTTTATATGCAAATGAAAGGAAAACTTGATGAGGCAGTTCTGAAATTAGCTTTCGAATCCATCAGCATTTTACGTCCTGCACAGTTGTACGGCGAAAGAAAAGAAAAACGAATGGGCGAAAGAATCGGACTGAGCGTTATGTTTGCGCTGAACAAGATTGGCATACTCCGACGCATCAAACCAATCCATGCCCGCGAAGTGGCTCAGGCTATGATACTGGCCGCCGAAAACAAAAAACATTCGATACTCAACCTCCAGCAAATGTTCTACCTTATTCATAAATAAATTTCCGCACCCATAAAGGAAAGAAGATAGAGATTTGTGTCAAAATCTCTACCAGTGTTCGAACTCTAACGGCTTCATCACAATGCTATTTACGCATAGGCTGATGGCAGGTATTCATATTGAATAATTAACAAAAAAATTACATAGGTGTTAATTTTTAATACATTTATCTGCAACCTATGCAACAATTATATATCTTTACGCATCAAATTACCTAAAAATCATCCGATGAAGAAAAAAATTCTGAGTGCACTTTGCTTCCTTGTTCTCACCTCAGGCCTCTACAGCCAGACTCACACCATTAGCGGTTACATTACCGATGGAAAAACCAACGAAACAATGATGAATAATTCGGTGTACGAGTCTAACTCCCGCAAAGGAACAGTTTCGAACACCTATGGTTTCTACTCACTAACCCTACCCGAAGCGGAAGTAGACATTCAGTTTTCGTATGTAGGCTACCAAACCGAACAACGGAGATTTTTTCTGTCGAAAGATACGATGATCAACATCAGGCTGAACGAAGTTACTGAACTTTCGGAGATCACAGTGACTGCCAACCGAAAAGAGACAGGCGTAAAAGGCTCACAAATGAGCACCATCGACGTTCCGATTTCTCAAATAAAAACAGTACCGGCCCTTTTTGGAGAAACAGATGTACTGAAGGCGTTGCAATTACTGCCCGGCGTACAGGGAGGCACAGAAGGTTCGGCTGGATTTTATGTAAGAGGCGGTGGCCCCGACGAAAATTTATTTTTACTCGATGGCGTGCCTGTTTACAATGTAAGTCACTTTGGAGGTATGTTCTCGGTTTTCAACGCAGATGCTTTAAAAAACGTAACCTTATACAAAGGTAACTTTCCGGCACGTTTCGGAGGCAGACTTTCGTCGGTGGTGGACATAAGAATGAACGATGGAAACAACAAAAAGTTACATGGAAACTTTAGTGTGGGACTCATCTCTACAAAATTCAACCTTGAAGGCCCATTATTCAGTGATAAAACCACTTTCAATATTTCTGGTCGAAGAACCTACTATGATATTCTGGCACAACCACTTTTAAAAATGGCATCCGCCGAAGAGGACATGGGTAAAATTAAAGCCGGCTATTATTTTTACGACCTGAATGCTAAAATAAGCCATAAGTTTTCGGACAAAGATCGTCTGTATTTGAGTGCATATCTTGGCGATGACGTTATTTATGGGGACATACGCGAGGGTTATCACGAAAACAATCAAGGCTCGTACGAAAACAGATTGAAACTGGGCTGGGATTGGGGAAATCTGATTACCGCCCTGCGCTGGAATCATGTGATTAGCAACAAACTATTTATGAACACTACTGCCACCTACACCCGTTACCGTTTCGACATGCTGGTAGGGTCGGAATATGAGAGCATTACTAAAAACCCACTAAGCCGAACAAACGAAACAACTACATTAGGATACCGTTCGGGCATCGAAGATATTGGAGCAAAAGTTGATTTCGACTATGCTATAAATCCAAATCACGACATCAAATTTGGAGCAAGTTACACACATCATACATTTCGCCCCGGAGTACAGGTTTTTAAGCAGAAACTTGAGGAAAATGCCCAAACGCAATCCATGGATACCACTATTGGGAACAGCAACATTGCCGCCCACGAAACCACAATTTACGTAGAAGATAATGTTTCACTGGGCTCATTTATTAAAGTGAATGCAGGACTACATTATTCAAATTTTATTGTTCAGGACAAATTTTATCATTCACTTCAACCACGTCTTAGTTTGCGGGCATTGATTTCGGACAAATTATCATTCAAAGCCGGCTATGCTGCAATGAATCAGAACATTCATCTATTATCAAATTCCACCATAAGCCTTCCGTTCGACCTCTGGGTTCCGGTGACAAAACGCATCGAGCCAATGAAATCGCACCAATATTCAGCCGGATTTTTCTACAATCTATTGAATTTCGTCGATCTTTCGATAGAAAGCTATTATAAATCAATGGACAATTTGCTCGAATACAAGGATGGTTCTACTTTTATGGGTTCCAATACCGGTTGGGAAGACAAAGTAAGTGTTGGACGTGGCTGGTCGTACGGAGTAGAATTTTTAGCTCAAAAAACGATTGGAAAAACTACAGGTTGGTTAGGATATACCTGGGCAAAATCCGAACGTCTGTTCGACCGACCCGGAGAAGAGCTCAACAACGGTGAGGTTTTTCCGGCAAAATATGACCGCCGCCACGATGTAAGCCTTGTTGTTTCGCATAAATTCAATAAAAAAATTGATGTTGCCGGCACCTGGGTGTATGGTACCGGAAACAGTGGATCTTTAGCACTTCAAAATTATTCGGCTGCAGCTATCGACAACAATCAGGGATCATATAATTATTACAATTCAATACCACATATCAGCAAAAGAAACAATTACCGACTTCCCGATTATATGCGTTTGGATGTAGGCGTAAATTTCCATAAACAAAAGAAATATGGAATACGCACATGGAATTTTAGCATTTACAACGCTACGAATCAGAAGAATCCATTTTTAGTTTATGCAGCTACCGAATACGACTATGCAGAAGCAACAGGTCAGGAGAATGAAAGAAAAGTATTTAAAAAACTAACTATTTTCACTATCATCCCCTCCATTAGCTATGCTTACAAATTTTAAAACATTGATTTACAAATGAAAAACATATATATTCAACTCGCCATAACTTTACTGCTAACCGTTTTTATTGTTTCGTGCGAAACCGAAATAAAATTCAACGGAAAAGAAACAGCTCCTTCGATGGTCATCAACAGTATATTGAACCCGGATTCGACAGCGAAAGTACATATCACAAAAAGCAAATTCTTTCTTGAGAAAGATGGACCATTTGATCCCATTACAAACGCTACAGTACAACTTTATGCCAATGATAAACTGATCGAAGCTTTAAATTCTACCGGAAACGGATATTATACTGGAACTTACAAACCATTTCCGGGAGATATTATAAAAATTATCGCTCGTAACAATGAATTCGATAATGTATACAGCTCAACCGAAATACCTGTCACGGCAAGCATTACATCAGTCGACACAAGCGCTACAATCACAAAAACAACGCCACTGGTTTATTACAGATCGTACGATGATGTTGGATATACGACTACAGATACAGTAGGCACAGTCACCGAAAAGAAAATAAAGTTCACAGTAAACATTGCCGATCGTGCAAATTATAAAAATTTCTATCGATTAAAAGTCAAACAAAGAAGTTACTACGACAATGGTACCTTCTCAGAATATAATTCTTACTTTAACTCCGAGGACCTTGTTTTTGGTTCAACCAGCGAGACCGAACTGTTCGAAGAAGAAAACACCAACTACTATCACGAATTCAACGACAATCTGTTCGATGGGAAAACCTATGGTTTAACCTTTTCTGTTTCCGCATTTCAATATAATTATTTTCCGGGCAAAGAACCAAAACCCGACCCCTGGAGTCCAACTACCATAAAACAAGAGCTATTCATTAATATCGAAAGCATCTCTCCTTCCTACTATTACTATTTGAATAGTCGGGCAAAAAACGAAGCATATATTGAAATTTTCTCCGAACCAGTCCAAATTTATAACAACATAGTGAATGGCATCGGTATTCTGGGAGCTTATAATACATCCATTACTGTATTCCGGATGCCTTTATCGTATACGCTTTACAGTGGTTATGGAGGCTATTAGCAGTAAAAAAACACCAATTAAATGCTGTTCCCATTAAGCAATAAAAGGACTAACATTGTAAGCGATTTAGCAACCCTTGCACCCATACTTTCGATTTGAAATCAGAATTTTAATTTCTATTATAAAAATGCTGTTTTAACAGGGAAAAACTCAATTTTTCACGCAAAAAACAGCTTTTTCCACGTCTGCAATCAAAAACAAACAATAGTCATAAGCAATTATATATCTGTTATTTACAAAATATTTATTCCAACATTAAATATTTATATCAAAATGTAGTTGCAATCTAAAACCATTCTTGTATATTTACAGCGTTTTAATACAACATTTCAATTTCATACATTCAGTTAACTCAAAATTTATTCATCAAAAAAAAATCACATCACACATGAAAATTGGAGTACCTAAAGAAATTAAAAACAACGAAAGTCGTATTGCGCTAACTCCTGGTGGAGTTCAGACAATGGTAAAAAACGGACACAGCGTTTATGTAGAAACAAATGCCGGACTGAACAGCGGTCTTAGCGACGAACAATACCTTCATGCCGGAGCGCATATCCTCTCCACAGCAAAAGAAGTATTCGATATCGCCGACATGATTATGAAAGTTAAAGAACCAATCCCTCAGGAATATGGTTTAATACGTCCAAATCAACTTATTTTCACTTATTTTCATTTTGCTTCCAACGAAGAATTGCTCAATGCAATGATAAAAAGCAAAGCCGTTTGTCTGGCTTACGAAACCGTGGAAGTGAACAACAGTTTACCATTGCTGATTCCTATGTCGGAAGTTGCAGGTCGCATGTCGATACAGGAAGGTGCCAAGTACCTCGAGAAACCTAAAGGTGGAAAAGGAATCCTACTGGGTGGAGTACCTGGTGTAAAAGCAGCGAATGTACTTGTGCTGGGAGGCGGAGTCGTAGGCACACACGCCGCTCTAATGGCTGCCGGACTGGGTGCACACGTAACAATTATGGACATTTCGTTACCACGCTTGCGCTACCTGAGCGAAATTATGCCTGCCAACGTCGACACCGTTATGTCATCTCAATATAATATTGAACAAATTTTGCCACTTACCGATTTGGTAGTAGGTGCAGTACTCATTCCGGGAGCTAAAGCCCCGCATTTGATCACACGCGAAATGCTTAAATTAATGCAACCGGGTTCTGTTTTAGTGGATGTAGCTATCGATCAGGGCGGTTGTTTCGAAACTTCGAAACCTACCACTCATGCTGAGCCCGTTTATCAGGTTGAAGGCATACAACATTACTGTGTGGCCAATATACCTGGAGCAGTTCCATTTACTTCCACACTGGCACTTACCAACGCCACACTGCCTTATGCAGTTAAGCTGGCTAATTTGGGTTGGGAAAAAGCATGCGAAGAAAATGAAGACCTGCAAAAAGGGCTAAATATTGTGAATGGAAAAGTGGTTTGCCTGGCCGTAGCTGAAACATTCGGACTATAATTCAAAATCATTTTTTTGAGAAAAAGGCAGTTTAATATCTTCTGGATACTAAACTGCCTTTCATATATTTATTAAAATGTCGTTTTAATGGGAATCCAGCTCACATAAATTTCAATTATCCAACACTAAAATTTACTTCCTGAAATTCCATTCATTCTGTGTGTATTTCTGGTTCTCAATAGCGAGAATTTCTGCAACTTCTGTCTGAGTGAGTGACGAAACAGAAGTTCCGTAATACGTTGAAAATCGTCTAATACACATTTCAAAAAAATCGTGCTTTCCGGGAGCCTCTCCTGTTTGTTCTTCCAGAAAGGTTCGAATATTTTTCACAACACTCGGAACCGAAGCTGTTCCCTTCAGGTTATTGTCTTTTTCTTTTACAGTCAGTGAATGTTGAAGTTGTTCAAGATTAGCATCGTACAGCAAAGTTCCATGATGCAACTGACGATTTTTACTTATGTGCGAAGCAGTTCCACTCACTTTATAGCCACCCGGAAGCCACAAATCCTTACGTTTACCTATTTCTACCGGTATGTTCATCGAGTTTAAAACATCAACAACCGGAACTAAAAAATCGGAACTTAGTACTGGTTTGCCCTCTCTTATGGTGGAAATAAAACTATAATTCAGATTACCAGCATCATGATAAACAGCTCCCCCACCCGACATTCGCCTACGAACAGAAATTCTATTGTCAGTGCAAAATGCAATATCCACTTCGTTCACTGTCACCTGATTTGACCCTAAAACAACACTTGAGTCGTTGACATACAAAAACAGCACATCCTCTAATCGCCGGGAGAAAATATATTCCTCTGCCGCCAGATTAAACGATGATCTATGTAAATGAGAATTAATAACAATCATTGATCTTTAACTTTTATGCGGATATTATTCTTCCACATCTTTTCTTGTTAAAACAAAAACAAATCAAAAGTCTAGGAAACTCCGAACATTTCTATTGAAACTAAAATACAATCTTAACATTAAATACTAACAAATATTCCTACAATAAGTTGAGATTTTTTTAAACAACTAAATATTGTAAACAAAGTTTCTTCAACAGCAAAAAAAAATAATCGTATTTTTAGTATATTATTTTTACATTTCTAATAAATGACAAAATATTTGAAAATCAACATTTTGGTTGACCAATAATTGAGATATCAGAAATCAGAATTTCTCATTTATTGAGATTTCGGATAAAATTCAATCAAAAATCACTACAATCATTTCATACTTAAGCTGAAAACATAGTTGGAAAATAAATTTTTCGATTTATCTTTGCAAAAATACTACTCATAACTCCGACAAAAATAACAGTTATCTTTATCGAAACATAAAAAAAAGATACAATGCCAGAAATAGAATTAAAAACAAAAAATCAAACCTTAGAAAGACCAACTGATATCGTTATTTCTAAAATTAAAGAAATGATTAACGCCGGAGTACTAAAGCCCGGCGATAAGCTACCTGCCGAACGAAAAATGGCCCAGGACTTTGAAGTAGGAAGAACTCAAATAAGAGAAGCGTTGCATAAACTTGAATTTTACGGCATTGTTAAAACACTCCCACAAAGTGGTTCTGTAATAAACGGACTGGACATAAACACCTTAGATGGATTAATCTCGGATGTTTTAAACTTACAGAATTACGACTTTTACTCGCTGGTCGAAACGAGATTTGTTTTAGAAGTGAATGCAATAAGACTTTGCGCCCAACGATGGAACGCCAAAGATATGGAAGCTCTGGAAAAGGCACACGACAACTATGTAAATTCCTTTGATTCTGCTGATAGAGTCAGTAATGACTTTGCTTTTCATAGGGCAATCGCCGAAGGATGTCACAACCCGGTTTTCAAAGCTATGTTACTGATTGTCATCCCCGATATTATGACAATTTATCAGCGCGACAGGATATGTGCACCCAACAAAGCAGTGGTTGATGAACATGCCAATATGCTGAAAGCCATTAAAATGCGTGATGGAGATTTAGCCGCTCAACTTATGGGAGAGCATTTACAGGGAGTTGTTGATTTTGCTAAATCGAAACTTGAAGCAACTAAATAATTCTCCACCTCAACACATATCCGCTCCCGGTCTCCCTACGATAGCCAAACCGCCTTCCGAAGTTTCTTTGTACAGGCTTGGTAAGTCCCTACCTGTTGTAAGCATGGTTTCTACCACTTTATCAAAGCTTATAATATGTTTTCCATCCGAAAGCATGGAAGCAAGGTTAGCATCAAGCGCACGTAAAGCAGCAAAAGAATTTCTTTCGATACACGGAATCTGCACTAATCCACACACAGGGTCGCAAGTCAGCCCAAGGTGATGTTCCAATCCCATTTCGGCAGCATATTCTATTTGTTGAGGACTGCCACCAAACACCTGATTAGAAGCTGCTGCTGCCATAGCACAAGCCGATCCGACTTCGCCCTGACATCCAACCTCGGCGCCCGATATTGAAGCATTGACCTTGATGACATTTCCAAACAATCCGGCTGTTGCCAGCGCTTGTAAAATATTTTTGTCCGAAAATTCATGAAAATTTTTCAGATGATATAAAATTGCCGCTAACACGCCGGCGGCACCACAGGTAGGTGCTGTCACCACTTTGGCTCCACTTGCATTCTGTTCGGACACAGCCAGTGCATAGGACATGATAAGGCAACGATTCTGCAGACTCACTTTATAACTTTTGGCCTTTACCCAATAAGATGCTGCTTTTCGGCGCAAATTCAACCCTCCAGGCAATACTCCATCGTTCTCCAGCCCATCGCGCACCGATTGTTGCATTACCTTCCAAACTTCGTTCAGATAGTCCCAGCAGTCGGTATCTTCGCGTTCCTGAACATACTCCCAATACGTCATTCCGCGTTTTTCCACCCATGGCAAAATTTCGGACATAAAACTATGCTCGTAGATATGTTGTTCGGCCAGGTGCGAATTTTCATCTGCAATTTTTCCTCCACCCACACTATAAACCAACCAGTCTTTGATAAGAACTCCATGAGCATCAAAAGCTTCGAATTTCATTCCGTTGGTATGAAAAGGCAGAATAATATCGGGGAACCAATTAAATTCCACTTCGAAAGGCTGAAGCGATTCAGCAATTGCAACATCGGTAAAGTGACCCTTGCCCGTAGCGGCCAAACTTCCATATAAATTCACTTTATACTTTACAGCATCAGGGTTTGCTGCCCTGAATTGTTCAGCAGCTGTTTTGGGACCCATTGTATGACTACTTGAGGGTCCATGACCGATACGAAAAATGGATTTTATACTCTCCATAAACTTTCAGTTAATTGTTCATTCGTTTTCTACACAAATATAGTATAAAAATTCATGTAAACGAAAACAGGTTGCAATGAAACACACTGCAACCTGCTAATTATTATAATAAGTATTGGCTATTCTAATTTATAACCGAATCCTTTAAGTTTTGTATCCTTATTTCGCCAATCTTTTTCCACTTTCACAAACAACTCGAGAAAAACTTTCTTTTCGAAAAAAGCTTCGAGGTCCTTGCGTGCTTCGGTTCCCACTTTTTTCAGCGACTTTCCACCATGGCCGATGATGATTCCTTTTTGCGAGTCGCGCTCAGCATAAATCACCGCATTGATTCTTAACAGATTACCTTCTTCTTTGAACTGCTCCACCTCCACTTCTACCGAATAAGGAATTTCCTTGTCGTAATTCAGCAAAATCTTCTCACGGATGATTTCGGTCACAAAAAACCGTTCCGATTTGTCGGTCAGTTGATCTTTATCGAAAAAAGCGGGCGATTCGGGTAACAACTCTTTGATCCTTTTGAAAAGTGGTTCGATATTAAATTTCTCGATAGCCGATACAGGATAAATTTCAGCACGCGGCGTTAACGTCTTCCATTTTTCCACAAGAGCAACAAGTTTTTCCTCATCAATCAAATCTATTTTATTGATAATCAAAAGCAGTGGTGCCGAATTTAAATTTACTTTTTCTATAAAATCAATGTTCTTTTCATAAGCATCAAACACATCGGTAACGTAAAGCAACACATCGGCGTCGGTCAATGCAGAGCGCGAAAAATTTAACATTGATTCCTGCAAACGATAATTAGGCTTTAACACTCCGGGAGTGTCAGAGTAAACTATCTGAAAATCGTCACCATTCACAATTCCCAAAATACGATGTCGGGTGGTTTGCGCCTTCGAGGTAATAATTGAAATTCGTTCACCTACCAAGGCATTCATCAACGTAGATTTCCCTACATTAGGATTTCCGACAATATTTACAAAACCAGATTTATGCATATCAAAATTAGTGTTTTTGCTGAAAAAGACTTTTTATAAACTGTCAAATTCAAACTTTTTACAAAGATACAACAATTATAGCAGTTTGAAAATTAAGGTTGAATAATCATACTTTTTTAGTATTTTTGACGTTTAAATTTTCTTGAAAAAAGTCATTTGTATAAAATTAAAAAATCAACAAATACTGAACATATCCCGATGGTTAATCTAAAAAAAATATACGAGTTCTCCCGACATTTCAAACTGATTTTCATAGTGGTAGGAGCAGCCATCGTAATTGTTTCGACGCTATTTACCAATAAACTGGCCAAGGATCTAGCACTTGAAGAACAAAAGAAAATAGAAATATGGGCCGAAGCCACCCGTCAGCTCATCTCCTCCGATAACAATGCAATCAGCAGCGATTTTCTTTTAAAAATCCTCGAAGGAAACACAACTATCCCTGTGATTATTGTTGATGAAAATGACAAAATGATACTTGCACGTAATTTTTCCGAGCCCAAAAACAACCTTGATAAATTCTACCAATCTGAGATTTCGAAATTAAAAAACAACAAACTTCCGATTGAAATAAAATTTGACGATGCTACTTCACAGTTCATATATTACGATGATTCACTGTTACTTAAACAGCTGTACTACTTCCCCTATATTCAGCTGGGTGTAATCATTGTGTTTCTGTTGATTGCTTTTTTTGCATTTTCGAGCACAAAAAGAGAAGAGCAAAACCGTGTTTGGGTAGGCCTGTCAAAAGAAACCGCACATCAGCTTGGCACTCCCATTTCGTCGCTCCTGGCTTGGGTAGATTTACTTAAAGCCAGGAACAACAATGATCAGATGATCAACGAGATGGCTAAGGATGTAAATCGGCTCAGCATCATAGCCGAGCGTTTTTCCAAAATTGGATCTTCACCGGATTTACAGCTTGTAAGCCTGAACGAGACATTGGGAAATGCCGTTCAATACATGATCAACCGTTCATCGCAAAAAGTAGGTTTTTCATGCCATTTTCTGGACGAAAATCCACTGTTTATTAAACTTAATGTTCCTCTTTTTGAATGGGTAATTGAAAATTTATGTAAAAATGCCATTGATGCAATGGACGGTAGCGGAAAAATTGAGATAAGTATATTTCAGAAAGAAGCAGAAGTGTATATCGATATAAAAGACAACGGAAAAGGAATAGAACGAAGCAAGTTCAAAACAATTTTCAATCCAGGATTTACAACAAAAAAACGAGGTTGGGGACTTGGACTTTCGCTCGTAAAGCGCATTATCGAAGAATATCATGGAGGCAAAATCTATGTAAAACAATCAGAAATAAACAAAGGTACCACTTTCAGAATTATACTAAATGCAAAATAACGAAAATAAATACGAAGCAAAACACCCAAAACACAGCAAAAAAATCGCATTAGGTATCTGAATTTATGAGTATTAGAGCTTATCATTTTTTTTTCGATAAAATATAGATTGAAAGTATTTTGTTATAAGCGCTTTTTTTGTACCTTTGCACGGTTTTAATTAAAAACAAAACTATGTCTAAATTCGAGCAATACAACGTCGTTTTAAAGGATTTAAACAACGAAACACTTGTTTACGAGTACACGTTGGACGAAGAGTACTTTAAAAAAATTGACAGCCCCGAAGTTCAAAAGGGACATATCAATGCGACAGTAAAAGCCAAAAAGAAAAACACAGCCTTCGAGCTTGACTTTTTTCTGGAAGGCACAATACTAATTCCCTGCGACAGATGTCTTGACACCATGGAGCAAGCAATTAGCTATAAAGAAAAGTTGCAGGTTAAATTTGGCAATAAATTTTCGGAAGAAGATGAAATTGTAATTGTACCTGAATCCGAAGGGGCTATCAATGTAGCATGGTTTCTTTACGAATTTATAGTTTTAAACATTCCGCTCAAGCACGTTCACGCTCCGGGCGAATGCAATAAAACAATGGCAACAAAACTAAAACGTCATATCACCAAATCCAAAGACGATGACAATTTGGATATGGAAATTGACGATGAAGAAGATTTTTCAATAGACGACAATCAAACAGACCCGCGATGGGATGGTTTACAAAGTATAATAGATAATAATTAAATAAGAACGAAATGGCACATCCTAAGAGAAAACATTCGAAAACCCGTACAGCTAAAAGAAGAACTCATTATAAAGCTGAAGCGCCTACTCTCGCTACCTGCTCCAACTGCGGCGCAGCACACATTTATCACACAGTATGCGGCGAGTGTGGCTATTACAGAGGTAAATTAGCAATTGAAAAATTAGCTACTGTTTAACCAACAGCAGTTGATTTATTTTTATAATTTTATAATTTAAGCCCTGAGTCAAAACTTTGGGCTTGATTTTTTTGTACTTAAACTAAAAGTCAATATGTCTCAAATTCATGCAGCCATTACTGGTGTTGGAGGTTATGTTCCAGAATATATACTAAATAATCACGAACTTAGTTCGATGATGGACACCAGCGACGAATGGATTACATCGCGCGTTGGTATTAAAGAACGACGCATTTTAAAAGAGCCAAACACAGGCCCTTCATTCATGGCTGCCAAAGCCGGGCTGGAACTGTTAGCTAAAACCGGAACTAAACCCGAAGAAATCGATCTGATTATTGTTGCAACAAGCACTGCCGATCACATTTTTCCATCGTGCGCTTCAATGGTCGCCGACAAACTTGGCGTTTTAAATGCACTCGCCTTCGATATTCAGGCAGCTTGCTCAGGTTTTTTGGTTGCACTCACTAACGCAGCCAGCTTTATTGAGTCGGGAAGATTTAAAAAAGTCCTCGTTTTTGGCGCCGAAAAAATGTCGGCAATCACCAACTACAACGACCGTACAACTGCTCCTCTATTTGGAGATGGTGCAGCAGCAGTCATGCTCGAACCTACTACCGATGAAGTTGGTCTAATGGACTCTATCCTTCACACTGATGGATCCGGCGGTTCTCACCTCATGATGAAGGCTGGTGGATCAGCAAACCCCGCTTCGAGCCAAACCATAGAAAACAATGAGCACACCGTTTATCAGGAAGGTCAGTATGTATTCAAACATGCTGTAACCAAAATGGCAGGCGTTTCGGGCGACATAATGGACAAGAACAACCTGAAGTCAGAAGATATTGCATGGCTCATACCACATCAGGCAAATTTAAGGATTATTGATGCCACTGTGGAAAGAACAGGCGTTGAGTACAGCAAAGTGCTTATCAACATCGATCGCTTCGGCAACACATCGGCAGCCAGTATTCCTTTGTGCATATGGGAATCGGAATCGAAATTCAAAAAAGGAGATAACATTATACTCACCGCTTTTGGTGCCGGGTTTACCTGGGGAGCCATTTGGTTAAAATGGGCGTATTGACAACTCAACAGCTTTGAGTCACACATAAAAAGCAATCCAAGAGGATTGCTTTTTTTTATCTCCATACCTTCCATTTATACGTTTCGTTATGATGATCTTCAGAACGTATGAACACAAAAAAAGTTGCACATAAATTATTATGTGCAACTTTTTTGTGGGCGTTGACGGATTCGAACCGCCGACCCTCTGCTTGTAAGGCAGATGCTCTGAACCAGCTGAGCTAAACGCCCGAATTTGTATTCGGATTTGTAATACCTTTCTCTAAAAGCGTTGCAAAGATACTGCTTTTTTTGATATTTCAAAATATACAATTCACTTTTTTGAGCTATTTTTTAAACTTTCAGATCAACTATCTTATTAGCAGATCCGAACAAATTCCATATAATTATTATTCATCCGGATCCGAAGTAAATCAGTACTCAAATAATCCAAATTCGCTTTCAATAAGGAGTTCTTTTTTGTCGGAACGCTCGCAATGTCCAACGATTTGTGCTTCGATACCGAAAGATGCAGCGATTTCAATCACTTTTGCAGCAAACTCCATCGGCAAATAAACCTCGAGCCTGTGCCCCATATTAAATACTTTATACATTTCTTTCCAATCAGTCCCCGATTCTTTCTGAATCAAA
Source organism: uncultured Paludibacter sp. (assembly GCA_964390175.1). Lineage (GTDB taxonomy): Bacteria > Bacteroidota > Bacteroidia > Bacteroidales > Paludibacteraceae > Paludibacter. Next base: position 18,137 of record CAYMHE010000010.1, on the reverse strand, counting down.
TTAAAAAGTGGTGGAACGGGAAACATATTATTCTTAATAACTTTAAGATTGTCGATAAAATGAAGGATCTTGGTTTGAGCGCCACCAGAACAATGTACCATTCCATGTATGTTAGGTCTGAGTTCTTCAAGTAGTTTTTTTACAACAGGCGCATAAGTACGGGTAGGCGAAAGCACAAGCTTCCCTGCATCGATACCCAAACCCTGAATCTGATCAGTCAGACGACACGAGCCCGAATAAGCCAATTCCTTTGGAATATCGGGGTTATAGCTTTCGGGGTACAAATCGGCAAGATAATTGGCAAAAACATCATGACGGGCCGAAGTAAGCCCATTGCTACCCATTCCTCCATTATATTCTTTTTCGTAAGTTGCCCGTCCACTCGACGAAAGCCCTACAATCACATCACCGGGGCTGATATTAGCATTGTCAATTACATCGGAACGCTTCATACGACAAGTTACGGTACTGTCAACAATCACCGTGCGCACCAAATCTCCAACATCAGCAGTTTCGCCACCTGTAGGATAGATATTCACTCCCATTGCGGCCAATTCGTCCACAAGCTCATTTGTTCCGTTTATAATAGCCGAAATAACCTCTCCTGTAATTTTATTTTTATTCCGCCCAATCGTGGACGACAGTAGAATGTTATCTGTAGCTCCCACACACAACAAATCGTCAATATTCATAATGAGTGCATCCTGGGCAATACCCTTCCAAACCGACAAGTCCCCTGTCTCGCGCCAGTAGACATAGGCCAGCGCTGATTTTGTACCTGCTCCATCGGCATGCATAATGTTACAGTACTCAGGGTCGTTAGCAAGAAAATCGGGAATTATTTTACAAAAAGCTTTAGGGAAAAGTCCTTTATCGATATTCTTTATCGCGTTATGAACATCTTCTTTCGATGCTGAAACACCTCGCAGATTGTAGCGTTGATCACTCATTTTGTTGTTTTTGAAAATTTATAAAACTCTTTATATTGACTCATTACAATCACTGTTTATCTTCCTGAATTGGAAATCAGTTCTGCAATTCGTGAATTCAATTTATCTTCTTTATTTAATTTTTCGAGACTTATGTGCATTCTGTAGCACCAAAAGTTTCGTGGATTGCTGGGCACGTTAATACGCTCGGCAAAAGGATGTTCGAGACATAATTTAGTTTCGAGCGCCATCCAATCCTGCCACGGTAGTATAATCCACATAGCTTCAGATGCCAAATGTTGTTCAATAATTTTTTCGGCAATCCATTGCTCACATTTTTCAGGTGCTGGCCCCTGAAAGCCCAACGCCCGGTTATAGAACCGCTGAGTAAGCGTCGAATCCTCCTCCCACCATGCCCTGATTGGATTCATATCGTGCGTAGAGGTTGTGCAAACCGACCGGTAAGGCGCCTCCGAAGGCATCGCAAATTCAGCATTTGGCTTTTTAGGCATTCGCTGAATTTCGAGACTCAAGATTTCAAGCGCATTCATTACATCAGGTACCGAATCGGGCACCATGCCTAAATCCTCACCACAAACCAGCATATTAGTTGCCGAAATCAGAGCAGGTAATTTTTTCATAGCCTGCTGTTTCCAAAACTCATTATGACGATGGTAGAAATAATCGACATAAATTTTATCAAGCAATCGCCTTGTTTCATCGTTCAGATCGCGGAAAGTAGCTGAGTTATGCATCGAAATACGGGGATGAAATTTATCCGGCTCACGCAAATCTCTCAAAAATATTACCTCACAATGAAGCATATACAAACCATCCCTGATAAGCACTTCTTTATTTCCGAAGTTATACCCCAGCATTGCAAAGTGTGATTCGATTTTCTTTTGGGTATCAAATTCGGGTTTGAATTTATAATTCTGCCAACCATCCGACAACAAGTACTCGCGAATTACATCGTCGGTATATTTTCCGAAAATAGCATAAAGCACATGCTCCCTCATATAAGGTTTCAGGTAACGATTTTCGTCCCACCACAAGCCACGAGACTCAAGCTCGGCTTTCGAAAATGGCAATGCCGGATTGAAACTACCGGTCAATCCCCAGACATCATTCACCGGAATTTCCCAAATTCTAAAAAAACCGAGGATATGATCAATACGATAAGCATCGAAATATTCTGCTAATTTTTGGAAACGTTTTCGCCACCACTGATAACCATCTTTTGCCATCAATTCCCAGTTATAAGTAGGAAAACCCCAATTCTGACCTGTCGCCGAAAAGTCATCGGGTGGAGCACCGGCCTGTACATTCGAATTGAAAAGTTCAGGATCGACCCAAGCGTCAACACTTCGGGGACTTACCCCTATAGGAATATCGCCCTTTATTGCAATTCCGTTGGCGCGAGCATATTCATGGACTTCGGACAACTGAAGATGTAAATGATATTGAAGAAAATAATAAATAGCAATTTCATCAAAATGACCGGAAGCAGGATCAACCAGCTCTTTTATTTCGTTTTCGTTATAATTGCTATAAACAGGCCACTTTCCAAACTCAGGCGTTTTATACAAATCGCGCAAATACGAAAATGCAGCATAAGGAACCAACCATTGCTGATTCGATTCGAAAAATGCTTTATATCCGGTCGATTCAAACACCGCTTTCCTTTCGGTAGGATAAACTTCTTTGAAATACTCCCATTTAACATTCATCACATTTTGATAATCGGAGAATGTTTTTGCATTTAGTTCTGCTTTTCGGGCTTCGTAGTAGGCTTTTCTTTCTTTATCTTTTATTTTACCTACTTTTTCGACATGCAGATAAACCGGGTGCAAAGCATAAACCGACACTGCATTATATGGATATGAATCGTAATTGGTATGATAAAGAATGGTATCGTTGATAGGAAGGGTTTGAATAATTTGCTGACCTGTTTTTTTTGCCCAATCGATCATCAATTTTAAATCGTCGAATTCACCAATGCCAAAACCTTTTTTGCTCCTCAGCGAAAAAACAGGAATTGCCACTCCGGCACCTTTCCACGAAGGAATTGTACGTAAAAAATGCTCATCGTTCACAATAGTAAGCATTTGCGGATCGGCCATTTTCAGCACCCGGTTAGGACCTCCACCCCAAGCCAGCACTTCATCGGTTTTAGTATCCACAATCAGATATTTGTATTCGAGCGGAAATTTTATATCGTTGGTATCAAGCACTATGCTCCAGAAAGGAAATTCCGATTCATCGAGCCTTACTTTTTTTGAAACATCCCAATTCCCGATGACGGGTTGATTTCCTACGATAGCAAAATGACGATCGGGTTCCATCTGAGAACAATTCAATCGAAGCTGTAAATTTCCATTGGAATTGAAAATTGGTTTTTCGACCGGCAATCGTTTAAAAAAACAATCAGAAAAAATACTTGTCGAGAACGGGCTATCACCATAAGGTCCGCGCCAATTGTCGAAAACGTAAACTGTTTGCCTGTTTTGGGGCAACTGTAGCATTCTTATACCGCCATACTCGAAACTGCAAGTTTCATCCTGGGCATACACCACATACCTGTAACTAATAACATCGAACTCATGAGCGACTTCGGCCAACACCGACCATTCTGATTTTTCGTTACAGCGCATGCTGTAATCCTGTTGTTGTTCTAAACCATCGATTGAAGAAGTAGTCAGCAAAAGGTGTAGTGTTTGACCCCATTGCGTTTTATAGTGAACCGTGAACCGTATATTCATATAAGTGTCAATTATTACTTTCTACAAACTTACAAAAACATAAATCAGATCATCCGGAGAAAGCAGATACATGATATAAAAAATCTATGCAAACGATTGAAAAAACAAAACCTTCTCAGCTGTCGGTTGAACTAAGCTAAGAAGGTTTCTGATGAGGTTCGTGGCGGATTCGAACCGCCGTAAACGGTTTTGCAGACCGGCGCCTAGCCACTCGGCCAACGAACCTTATTTTTCGGTCTGCAAAGATAGTATAATTTTGATTTAAACCAAAGCTTTCGGGATAAAAAACCGCGGCCCGGACCACCTTTGTGGATTATTGACGCCCCGGCATGCGGCGATTTCCGGGCCAACTACCAATCAATTCCTTTCTGAATGAACGCTCTGCAGCAAAGTAATTAAATATGGTTTCGTCGTTCAATGATTTTTTTAATTTCAAATAATAATTTTTTTGCAATTGTGCTTTTTCAATATCGAGCGCAATAAATCGCTTGTTGAGTTCTTCGTAATCGGGCTTATTTTTCGATCTTTTTTCATCTCTGAATTTTTTAAAAGCATCTCTCATTTGCTCCGACAATTTCCACAACGCTTTTTCATACTCCATAAAAACAGGCTCAATTTTATCGGCCTGTTGCGGTGTAAGTTTAGCCTGCTCCGCCATGTATTCCCATTTACGCGCATGAATATCAGCTACATTTGGATGATTTTTGAAATCCTGAGCCTGAAGTCCCAGGTTCAAAATCAAAAACGCTACTATCAAATATTTCTTCATTATCTTATTTTTTATTAATTTGTCAATTGGCTTCGTCAGACAGATAATAATCAATGATATCATCCTCGTCGACCTGCGAAAGAACATATAATTCGTAATTTTCAGTATTGGCCAACTGCTTGTTTTGATAAACATTATAGGTACCCTTTCCGATAAAAATAACTCCCAGCAGAATGGCTGCTGCATACATCCATGGCCTCATAAAATGAAATACCGGCACTCGTTTTACGGCTATCTGAGCATCCATATTCAGTGCAAATTTTTCAAAATAATCTTCAGGAACTGTAAATGGCAGTTTATTTCCGGCCTGATCAAATGATATGTGTTTTTTGTTTTCCATAACTTACTTTATTGACTAAAATGAATCCCGAAAGTTTAATTTTGTTTTGATTTTATTTGTTTTAAGCATCTTTACAATTTAACCATTCTGTTCAAAATACTTCTCAATTTTCTTAACTGCAATGTGATACGAAGCTTTTAGTGCTCCCACCGATGTTCCGAGTATAGCTTCCATTTCTTCGTAAGTAATATCATCGAAGTATTTCATATTGAACACGAGTCGTTGTTTCTCGGGCAAAGTAAGTATCGCTTTCTGCAACATGAGCTGAACTTCATCTCCATCAAAATAGGTATCGGACTGAAGATTTTGCAGCATTAAGCTTTCTTCATCGTCCATTGAAGTATGATTCCGCTGCCGTTTATTGGCCAAAAATGTAAGTGTTTCGTTGGTTGCAATTTTGTAAAACCATGTTGAAATTTGCGAGTCGCCCCGGAAACCCTCAAGGCCATTCCATGCCTTAATGAAAGTATTTTGCAACACATCATTGGCATCGTCGTGCGAAAGCACCATTTTACGAATATGCCAGTACAACCGTTCCTGATACAACCTTACTATTTCAGAGAATGCAGATGCTTTTTTTTGTTCATTTTTAAGCCCAAGCAGCAATTCGGCTTCGGTTCGATTCATAGAAGGCAATTACTAATTTATATTTTTACTTATCTGCACTCACACTAAACAATTATTAAAAAAAATACCTTTTCGTCATTAGACGATTGAAACTCAAAATGGTTTAATCCTCCATATATTAATTTTCTTTTTTTCCTGCCTTTAACATTCTATCGTTTCCCGACAGATCTTTTCTTAATTCAATTTCGGCAAAACCGGCTTCGCTCAACAGTTGCATTACCTCCTGTCCCCTATCCCGATGAATTTCGAAAAACAATTGCCCGCCGGTCTTTAAATGCTTAGCAGCAAACTCTATGATTTTACGATAAAACAAAAGCGGATCGTTATCGGGAACAAATAAAGCAAGGTGAGGCTCAAAGTTCAACACATTTGGCTGAATCTCAATTTTTTCAGCATCTGGAATATAAGGTGGATTGCTCACTATAATTTCCCATTCGCCTTTCTCGTCGTCGGGACAAAGAATATCCTGTTGCCTGAAATCAACCGTAACTTCATTTATTTCTGCATTTTTCCGGGCCAGCGCTAATGCATCGTACGAAAGATCATAAGCAGTCACAAAGGCTTTCGGCAGCTTACATTTTAAAGAAACAGCAATACAGCCACTTCCTGTACCTATGTCTAATATCGAAACTGAATTTGTATTGTTTTGCGATGCAAGTATCCATTCAACAAGCTCCTCTGTTTCGGGACGTGGAATCAGTACCGATGGATTCACCTCAAATTGAAGTCCCATAAATTCGCATTGGCCAAGTACATATTGGATAGGTGTATAAATTTTAAGTTTTTCGATAAAACTATTCAGCAAATCACGTTGTTCATTAGAAAAATTTGTATATTTGTTTACTATTATTTCCGTTCGCGAATATCCGGTAATGGAAGCAATAAGCAGATAAGTAAAACTACTGATTTCTGTATCAGGATACAATCCGGCTAATTCTTTTTTAATATATTCAATTGACTTTTGCATATTACAAAGATAGAAAAAAAGCGAACTAACAACCAAAAGCTATAAGGAAAATAAAATGACAGAAAACAATAGCAAAGCCGTTCTAACGAAACAAGCAGCAAAATCGGCTGAAGATTACATGCAACGCTGTTTGTTTTTAGCCCGTCAGGGCGAGGGACATGTGGCGCCCAACCCAATGGTGGGAGCACTTATTGTTTATAACAATGAAATTATTGGCGAAGGTTATCATCACAAGTACGGACAAGCACATGCCGAACCCAACGCAATAAAATCGGTAAAAAACCAGGAACTACTACAACACTCAACTTTGTACGTCAACCTTGAACCATGTTCGCATTATGGCAAAACACCTCCCTGCGCCGACCTGATAGTAAGCAGTGGAATTAAACGCGTAGTAATAGGAACCCTCGATCCTAATCCGAAAGTTTCGGGACGAGGCATCAAAATACTTCAGGCTGCCGGCATCGAAGTAATTGTGGGCGTACTCGAAGACGAATGTCGCGAGTTGAATAAGCGCTTTTTCACTTTTCAACTTGAAAAAAGACCTTATGTTCTGCTTAAATGGGCGCAAACCCGCGATGGATTTATCGACAGAGCGAGAAAGGACAATACGGAAATGCCGCTTCAGATTTCGAACACAATAACCCGACAGCTGACACATAAAATGCGGTCAGAGAACCAATCTATAATGGTGAGTACCAATACTGTGTTGCTCGACAATCCGTCGCTTACCGTCAGGAACTGGGCCAGCAGGAATCCGATCAGAATAGCAATAGACAGAACACTCAAAGTCCCGGGTCATTACAACATACTGGACGGAAAAGTACAAACCATTCTGTTTACCGAAGCCGATAATAGCAACCAACAAAACATCGAATACATAAAAATTAATTTCGGCGAAAACAGTCTGAGGACTATCTTAAACGAATTATTTAAACGCAATATCAGTTCGGTCTTGGTGGAAGGTGGCGCCCGACTGCTTCAGAATTTTATAAATGAGGGGCTGTGGGACGAAGCAAATATCGAGGTTTCGGAACAGATGATAAACGAAGGCGTTGCAGCTCCAACCATCAACTGTCAACCCTGTAAAACAGCAATTTTCCATCGGCATTTATGGCTGAACTACCAGAATAATAACAAAAAGTTTGTGTAACAATGGTTCATCTTTTAACAATTATATTCATTGCGCTTTATGCCTATACGCTTGTTTCAACAATATCTGTGTTGTTGCTCGAAAACCGTAACCCTACAAAATCCTTGTCCTGGGTACTTGTTTTATTGTTTCTTCCTATTATCGGATTAATTTTCTATCTGATTTTCGGACAAAATTTAAGAAAGCAGAAAATAATTTCGAAAAAGAGCATCCGTAATCCTGCCAATCGACTCAAACATCCGTTCGACATCAGCAAAGTTGACGAAAACATCATTGACAACAATCAACTGAACCTCATTAAATTACTTTATAAAAATAGCGACGCTACCGCTTACACCAACAATAAAATCGAGATTTTATCGGATGGAAAAAAAACATTCGATGCTATGTTCGATGCCATCCGAAATGCAAAAAGCCATATACACGTTGAATTTTTCATTTTCGGAAACGATAAAATTTCTAACGAATTAAGAGAACTGCTGATACAGAAAGCACAGGAAGGCGTAAGAGTAAGAATGATTTATGATTATTGGGGAAGTATTTTTCTCTCAAGAATTTACCTACAGTCTCTGCGCGATGCAGGTGTTTTTATAAAACCTTTTCTGCCGTTAAGACTCAGGTTCGGCCGAAGTAAAATCAACTACCGTAATCACCGAAAGATATTGATTGTCGACGGCGAAATAGGCTTTACAGGAGGTCTGAACATAGCCGACCGATACCTTTTCGGCAACTCACTCGGCCATTGGCGCGACACATTTGTACGATTCGAGGGACCGGCAGTACACGGACTGCAACAACTCTTTCTCACCGATTGGTACTTCGTAGAACACAAATTGATTGATGACGATAAATATTATCCCACATCAAGAAAATTCAGAGAAAATATAGTTCAAATAGTGAGCAGCGGACCCGATACCGATTGGGAAGCCATTATGCAGGGAATTGCATCGGCTATTATGTCGGCAACAAAGTACGTTTATATCCACACGCCTTACTTCATCCCCAACGATGTGATCGACACCTGTATGCAAATGTCGGCCCTGAGCGGAGTGGATGTACGATTAATGATTCCCGACCGATCAGATTCGAAACTAACAGATGCCTGCACTTCAAGTTATCTTGGCAAAGTGCTCGAAGCGGGAATAAAAGTTTACAAATACAAAAAAGGATTTTTACACAGCAAAGCCATTGTTATTGACGGCTTTATATCTATTGTAGGCTCGGCCAACCTTGACGAACGCAGTTTTAATCAAAACTTCGAAGTGAATGCCTTCATCTACGATACCAAAACTGCCGAAACGCTTAGCAATCTGTTTGAAAGAGATATGAAAAACTGCTTCGAACTAACGCTTGAGGCATGGACCAACCGCAAACGCCGACAAAAACTGAAAGAATCGTGGGCACGACTTTTCAGTCCGTTAATGTAACTTTCGACGAAAATAACAATTGTGCGCTCTAAAAACCCCATTGAAATCTTGGGAGAATAATTTTTTTTGATTACTTTTGTGTCTCCAAAAATTAGCGGGATGTAGCTCAGCCCGGTTTAGAGTACTGGTCTGGGGGACCAGTGGTCGCAAGTTCGAATCTTGTCATCCCGACTGCTAAAAAATAAAGACTTACACATATATGTGTAAGTCTTTTTTGTTTTTCAAAAAAAAACTACGCTTTGGCTGCGGCAATGAACTTCAATACTTTTATTCATCAAAAACAATTAATTCGCCAGCCCCGCTGACAATATCCGCTTAAAACACACACCAACAACTATTTAAACCAAAAACAACAAAGACACAGCCACACATAGAACGAAATATTTGGTGATACTAAAATAATTTATTAGTGATACTATTATAATTCAAAATATTTCATTTATCTTTGCTGCCTCAACTAAAAGACATAAATGATTCTTAGTATGAATAGTAAATTCTATTGTAAATTATAGATATGAAAAAGGTATTAATTCTCGGTGCTGGTTTTGCCGGTGTGCAAACAGCCATTGAACTACAAAAAAGCAAGCTATTTGAAGTGACATTGGTCTCAGATCGTGATTATTTATTCTTGTATCCCATTTCAATATGGATACCGGTACGAACTAATAAGTTTGAAGATGTAAAGGTACCACTTAAAAAAATTCAACGTAAACATCCGTTCCGTTTAGTCATTGATAAAGTTATAAGCATTCAAGCTTCAAAAAATCAGGTAATTTGCGAAAGTCAGGTTCTTGGCTATGATTATCTGGTTGTTGCCTTTGGCGCAGATAAAATGCAACACAAAGGAATCAGCAACACACTGACTATTTGTGGAAAACCAGAACAAACCTTGCAATTGCGCGACAAGCTTGATGCATTGATAGAAAAAGGAACAGGGAAAATAGCCATTGGTTTTGGCGGTAATCCTAAAGATAAATCGGCAGTTCGGGGCGGACCTGCTTTTGAGTTGATTTTCAACATACATCATTATCTGAAAAAAAAAGGATTACGTGATAAATTCGAGCTAACTATGTTTGCGCCTATGGAGCAGCCCGGTGCGAGAATGGGAAAGGATGCAATGAAGGCTATTCAGACCTTATTTGGTAAACAGAATATACAGAAACGTTTCGGTAAGAAAATTACTGAATTTGCAGAAGACGGTGTAATTTTCGAAGATGCATCGAAACTGGAAGCTGATTTAATTATGTTTATTGCCGGAGCTAAAGGGTCAGCTATACTCACAGATTCAGATTTAACACTCTCTGAAGCTGGTTTTGTAAAAATCAATAATTACAATCAGGTGGCTGAGTTTCCGAATGTATTTGCCATTGGTGATGCTGCTGCTTATGAAGGACCCGAATGGACTGCACGCCAGGGACATATTGCCGAAATAATGGGACGTAACGCAGCTCATAATATTTTGCAGATAGAAAATGGCAAAACAGATTTTAAAGGTTATCAGGAACATTTGAATATCCTTTGTATTATGGACATGGGCAATGGTGCAGCCTTTGTTTACCGGGACAACAGAAAGGAGATCATGATTCCTATGCCCATTTTCGGGCACTGGATGAAACAAGCCTGGGGAATATATTCAAAACTTACTAAACTCGGGAAAATCCCAAGAATCCCCGGAATGTAAAAATAATTTTTACAAGTTTACTGCTTGTGCAAAAAAAAAACAATGAAAATAAATAACAGAAAATAAAATGGGAACAATACATTTAACGAAGGCTGCATTTCTATCAAAAGTAGCCAATTTTGAAGCCAATCCTACAGAATGGAAATACTTAGGAGATAAACCTTGTATTATTGATTTCTATGCTGCATGGTGTGGACCGTGTAAAACCATTGCACCAATACTTGAAGACCTGGCGAAAGAATATGATGGACAAATTTATATTTACAAAGTAGATACAGAGGTCGAGCAGGAATTAGCCGGAGCATTTGGAATTCGCAGTATTCCATCTGTCCTTTTCTGCCCAATGAATGGCACGCCACAAATGGCACAGGGAGCGATGCCTAAAAATGCATTCAAGAAAGCAATAGAAGAGGTTTTATTGGCAAAATAAACCGACTTTTATTCCCTTACTAATAAAAAGGCTATCGAAATAAAAATTGATAGTCTTTTTTGTGTTATTTTTTATAATGCACTATCTCTTTTCCTACAATTTCAGCTGCAAGCTTCACACAGCGCGTACAAGGTCTGGATTTATAGTATGCTTCGTTACGCTCCAACGATTCAGAGCTTTGCGGTTCGTGTTTAAGCTTGAGTAAGTCGGCACAGATATAAGAGCCCATAATGGATTTGAACTCGCTTGCTGTTCGCTGAACGGCTTTGTAATTAGTATTTTTAGCGAGTTTATCCTTAGTGTCTGTAAAAGGATACTGCAACCCCAACACTAAAAACATACCACTCACTGCACCACACACCTCACGCAACCGTCCCATTCCACCACCGAAGGATGTAGCCAGTTTAGCTGCGGTTTCCGGTCCTATACCGTACATGTCAGAATAAGCCATAAATACGGCTTGTGAGCAGTTATAACCAGCCTCGAAATAAGTCACCGCTTGTTGCTTTCTTCTGTTAAGTTCTATTGCACTCATTCGATCGTTGCAAATTTATGTTTTTCTATTGCACTCAATAAAAATTCGGGGGCTGCACAAGGTTTCCAATTATTCAACCCAACGAAAGCGAGTTCAGTTTCAGCCGTATTGATTAACTCATTTTGCTCATTGTAAAGTTTATATGTAAACCATATACGCACTCCTTTTATATCTTTCAATCTTGTTTTAATAGTGAGTTGTTCATCGTAATGGGTAGTTTTAAGAAACTGGAACTTCATGCTAATCACCGGACACATTACTCCTGATTTTTCCACCAAATTGTAGGGAATGCCAATGCTTCGAAACAGCTCCCAACGAGCTGCTTCGTAGTATTTCACATAATTGGCATGATGCATAGTTCCCATTTTATCAGTGTCGGGATAAGTAACCCTGAACTTATATTCATGTTCAATCATAATCTGCAATATTTAATTATGACTGCAAACGTGCCCTTCTTCGTGTCCGTGCGATGCACAATTTGAACCACCATCCTGAATTTTACCAGCCAGATAATCTTCTACCAGTTGGTGTACATTTCCTTTACAGTTGCGTACAACCTGAATGTTTTGTGAAGCTAATTTATTCACTGCTCCATCACCAATTCCGCCGGCAAGCATAATTTTCACATCCATTGCTGCTAAATCGTAAGCGATATTTGACTTGCATCCACAGCCCTTTGGAGATTCAAGTATGGTTTCGGCCATGATTTCGTTCTTATCGGAAATCACAAAAATGCTGTAAAATTCGCAATGTCCGAAATGGGCATCAATTTGGTTGTTTTCTTTTGTTGGTACTGCAATTTTCATTTTGTTGATTTTATATTGTTTTGTTGATTTGAATTCTCAATAATTCCTGCCTTTCGGCGCTTTCCCATTCCTACTCCCAGCGTGTAAGCTGTCGACTGCTCTTTGGTCTTGCAGCAATTACCCAATCCTCGTCCTGTACCCGAACCATTATTTTCTGGCCCTTTTCCATTTAATCTTGGCATAATATATTACTTTTAAATATTAAATCCTAATAGAATATCCTGTATAAAAGGATGTTATTCGTTCCCCCAAATACATTTTCAGGTCTTGATAAACCTTTTCTCCCGTGCAATGCCCTGTAATAAAATTAGTTTGAGGATATTTCATCTTAAGTTCATACGCAATTTTATCAATTTCTGCTTTGGTTTCAAATTGCTGTTCTGTTTTACTGTCTAATAAATGAAATCCACCCATTACTGTTTCAATCCGTTTCGTTGGGAACAATGAAATTGAACCTAAAATATTCAGAAGTCCCTTGTGAGCACAGCCCGTAAAAACAAATAAATTGTCAGTGCCAAAACTTATTAGCAGTTCGTGATTAAAATCGTCTGATTCAATCCCATTTCCGGCATCTTTGAACAATGTGGCATTGGCTTTTGGCAAGGGATATTTATTTGTTTTTGCCGAAAAAACCCGAATTTCGTCCCTGAAAACCATTTCTAATTCCACATAGACAAATCTTTCTTCGAAAAGGCTGAAATCGAAATCGAGGCTTATTGAGTGAAATTCATTTCGTTTAGAAAAAAACTTTTGATGAATAGCATTCCCGGATAATACAATTTTAGCCTTTTTATTCAATTCCAAAAACGCAGGCAATCCTCCAATATGATCGGCATGCCCATGTGAGATAAAGACAAAATCAACTGCCGAAATATCAATACCCAATTTTTCGGCATTCCGAATAAATTTGTCAGAAGCCCCCGTATCGAGTAAACATCTATAGTGTTCTGTCTCTACATAAACACATAAACCGTGCTCTGATTGTAGCGATGCATCGAACTTACGATTATCAGATAACACTACAATTTTCATTTTTCTTCGCTATTTATAGGCATTAACTCTTCATTGTTGAATGTTTTACAGTCTTTACAACGGACATGATTTTCCAAACCTCCTATTAATTTAAAACAGCGTTTACAGCGGAACCATTGTTTTTCGAACTGCACATTTCCACCTTCGATAACAATCATTTTACCCTCTACAAGCGCCTGAGCAATTGTTTTACGTGCTTTTTCGTATATACGCGTCAATGTAGGACGCGAAACATTCATTTGCACCGCAGCCTGATCCTGATTCATTCCCTCGTAGTCGAGTAACCGAATAGCCTCATATTCATCATATAATAGTGAAACAGAGCTTAACATATTCCGGGGAATACCAAAAGGTTTAAATCCCTGCATAAGTGGTGGATTGCAAATTCTTCGGTCTTGTTTTGGACGGGGCATAACTTATATCTATGATTACTATGAAAGCACAAAGATACAAATAGTTTTGAACTTATGTTCATTACTCCCTGATATTTTTTTTAAATCCTGTGCTAATTGAATTTTTAAAGTAAAATACAGAATAACATTTAAGCGTTTGTGGTGATTGGTGAGGGCTATAATTTCAGCAAAAAGTGTTTTCTATGCTCTTTAGATAAGCAGTTGGCTGCAAATTATGACTATTGAGAAAAAGTCATAATTGTCAGACTTTTTATACTTGTTTAGAAATGAACAGAAATACAGATAGAAGATACAGACTTGAAGGCACAATACAGGCCTGTTTGATTTAAAAAGACATAGCACAATAAAAACAGGATATTACAGAGGATTGATTGCTATAAACCAGGAAAGGATCAGGTTCATTTGATTGAATCTGAAATCAGAAAAACACAAGTGCCGAATTCAATTCAACAGCAACAATCTGTTGAATCTGGTTTATACGATCAGGCAGATGAAGCTAAAAAACACGAACATTAAGACATAATACTTCCATAGCAAATGAAAGTGGATAAGACACAATCAGCTAAAAACCAAACTATTACAAAGCAGTTAATATTTATCGCTCGTAGCATCAGTCCACCACCACTTTCACCACCTTATTACCACAACGCACAATGTATATTCCCTGTTGCATTACGTCAAACTCAGTGTTTCGTATCGCTGGCACCGAATATAAAATACGACCCGTAACATCAAAAACTGTCACTGGCATTGCTTGTTTGTTTTCCACTTTAATAATTCCTCCCGCTGCATATACCTTACTCTGTGCGTCATCAACTAAAGGTGGATCCAATTGCGTTTGAGTACACTGACCATCAATAGTTACATTTCGCACTTCCCAGGTAGCCGCCACAGTTTCGTTCGACTGATATTTAAAAGCAAACCTTATATTTTGCTTCATCAAGTCAGTAGGAATCGTGATATCACCCGAATTTACAAAAGTCCAGTTATTACCCGCCGGCATAGTGGGGATAGTAAGTTTTGTCCAGTTGGCAGTGCTTGGCAGGCCACTGCTGTAACCGTCGGTGATCCAAAGTGAATAGTTGTTCATATTATCACCCACAGTACCGGCATAGTTCAGCGCATGTTCAAAATGAAGAGTGGCTGAGCTGCTTCCCGACAAATCCAGAGCCGGCGAAACAAGCCAGTCTTCGTTAGGATTAGCGACGCTGTTTTGATATCCCGAAATCACTGCACCATATTGAGCACGCCAACCCCATGTCTGAGTTCCCTGTACGCTCTGTTGAGTGAAAGCACCTAAACTTTGGCCAAATGTTTCAGAAAAACTAAAATTCTGACAACCAGTTGGGCCATCCCCAAAGCTAAACGTGGCACTGATAGGGTAATGATCGGAAGTAGTCGACGTAAAGTTCGGCACCACCTGTGCAGCGGTAGTTTCGCGGAGCACCGCATTTGAGTAGTTATCGAATAGTTCGTCGGAGATAATAATGTTGTCAATCACCGGACTATTATAGTTCGGGTCGTAAAGACCGCCGGTAAGTCCTTTGTAGTTTTGGGTGTCGTCCACAAAATTCTTGTAGGGCGATTCGGCAGGCGAACAACTACGACATTGGGTACCTGTAAGATAATCATTGAAATCGCCCAATAGAATTACATTTTTTGTATTATAACTGTTTCCATCCAGCAAAGCCTTCAAACTAAGTGCTGCTGCTTTACGGCGTGCATAACTCGATTCGTCGCTCATGGCTTTGGCATGAATATTTATAAGTGCCACCGGAACAGTGCCGCTGCCAACTACAAAATTCAGATTATAAAGTGCCGGATACCTACCACCCGACCAGTTGTAAGAAGTGCCTGCATTACTCATGAGCGAAGCGCTTACGAACTGTACTTTCGATTTTTTATAAACAATACCCTGATTCTGATTGCAATTGTCGGCCGACCATGGAATAATACTTCCACCCCATTCGCTACCAAGCCGCCTCACCAAAGTATCTATAGTGCTGTAGGTGCTACTGGTACCCACTTCCTGTAAAGCTACCACATCCACATCAAGCGCTTTGATCACCTTAGCCACATTGTTCACCTGAAGCTGTTCATCCGTTGGCCCGTTTATACTGCAACTCAGCCATTCGGTATTCCAGGTAGTTATTTTAAAGGTGCTGTTTTGTGCATTTACAAAAACTACAAATGCAAAAATCATCAGAAGCGTACATCCTATTCTGTTCATTAATTCAGGTATTAATAAATTATTGTCCTTTAGCGCTTGTATAACACAACTGCATACAGCAAAGGGGCGCAAAAATACGAATAATATTTGTGTAATTATGCAAAAAGATAGATGTAATCTTTTTTATTGCAGAAAGAACTATACAATTAAGTAATACTTCCGAAAGTTTTTACGTCAACTGCTTTTTTAGCGCTAATTGGTTTCGAAACCTGCAAATGGACAACACAAGATGGAACGGAGGCAGACAATAAGCAGATGCCCGAACTATCGTCGCCCACCGAAGGAGCTTATTACTCGTGGGAAATGACTTCTGCAACCGGTTGCACAGGGTTATAGCTCCCTTTGGGTTGAGACATGAGCTATTTTCTCAGACCTCTTTTTATTATCGACAAAATCTATTGCCTCATAGAAAAAATCTTTCCAACATTCAATTAAATTGTGTTGTTTATCATTCAGAATTAACAAAAACAAATAAAAAACAAAACAGAATTGAATATGAAACAAGTAAAATTGATAGCCCTGCTTTTGATTACAGGCACGTTGGCAGTATTTGCACAAAAGATAAACGTAAACCCTTCGGATGCTGTTGTAAAATGGACAGGCAACAAGATTGGTGGTGCGCACAATGGTGAAATAAAAGTAAAAAGCGGTACTCTAGAACTTAAATCCGGGGACATTGTAAAAGGAAGTGTGGTTATTGATATGAATTCGATTACCTGCAATGATATTGAAAACGAATCAAGCAACAAAAGACTTGTGGGTCACCTTAAATCCGACGATTTTTTTGGTGTTGAGAAATTTCCTACAGCTACATTCACTGTAACAAAAGCCGCTAAATTCAGCAATGGCAAAGCCAACGTTTCGGGCAGCCTAACCATCAAGGGCAAAACCGAACCTGTAAATTTTGTAGTGACCAAACAAAACAATGTGTTCAAAACACAGTTGAAAGTGGATCGCTCGAAATTCGACGTGCGCTACGGTTCAAACTCATTCTTCGATAACCTTGGCGACAAAGCCATCGATAATATCTTTATCCTCGACATACAGTTCACTGCTAAATAAAACACAGCTAAGCCGACAAATACAAAGTGGTGATTTCACAAACAGGTGAAGCCGCCACTTTTTTGTTTCCATATGTTGGCTGTCATTTCCCTTACACCACACTGATGATTTTGGCACAGCAGGCATGTTTCACCGGCTCTGTTTTGCCACCCACCGCTGTGTTTCCAAACTCAATACCTACCGAACCCAAAGCCGTCATCTGCTCTGAGTCTTCTATCGAAATATTAAAATTAAACTGAAACGTATGTGTTTGCGCCGGAATGATATCGTTGGCTGAAAACCATTCGGTACACTTTTCTATTCTGTAGTATGCGCACTTTTCATTTTTGGGTGTGTAGTAGTTGCTTGCATCGTCTCCTAAAGCTTTCAGGTCAGAGAACAGTGTCAGATTAAAAACAAGTCTGAAAAACGGTAACTTCTGTACATTGTACAAATCGTTGGCAGTCACAATACGTGGTATTTCAACCTTCATTTGCCCCTGTGTTTTATCAATTTCCGCATGTATCGAAGTTCTGAAAACCGAGTTGAACGGAAACTGTCTGTTCAGGTTGAAGCCTTCAAGTGTCTCACGCGCCTGCGATAGCAGTATCGACCGTTTACCAATTTCATTTTCGGTATCGAGTTTCATTATTGTTTTTGCAATGCCGTTCAGCACGGGCGCCACATTAAAGTCGCGCATACGGTAAATGCTGTCAAGGCACATTTTGAGTCGTTGCGAGAAAAGCACGCAGCCTTTCCATTCCGCCTGATGCTTGCGTACCAGTGCAAATTCAGGTCCCACTTTCATTCGGCGGGCTGTAGGACCACCTTTTGTTCGCATATACACTTTGTCGCTCCCCTTGATGGTGTAGAACGACACATTTTGTAAACTCCCTGTGATTTTAAAAATACCATTTACAGTAGCCATATCAGTATTTATTTTAAAATGATTATCCGTTGTACTACCTAAATTGATTTTTGTTTGTAACTGAGGC